>JBOHQZ010000196.1:0-9159 GCA_050732275.1 bacterium | reverse complement strand
TTAAAAAGCCAGCCGTTCAATATTTCGCTGTTCCTTCTCATCATTTTTCTCGGCATGTGGATCGGCAGCGCCATGAGCAAAGCGCAGCCGTGGCCGAAGTTCACGCTTTATTTCAACGAACTAATGACGGGCCTGGCGATCGGTCTGCTCGTCGGGTTTGCTTTGTCGTTTCATCAGGCGGCTGGCATTTTGAGCCTCGGCGGCCTTACTTTTGGCGTCGTGCTCATCTTTAATGCATCGCCGGAAAAAAAGTCGGCTCGCATGTTGGGTGTGGTCGCTGCTTTGCTTTGCGCGCTCACCGTTTATTGGCTGATGTGGGAAGACTTGGGCTATTTAATTGAAGTCATCATTGAGGATTTTCAATGAAAACGGCTTTAGTTCATCAAACCAGTCTCGTGCTCGTCGACGGCGACATTACTGAGCAGGCGACGGAGGCGATCGTCAATCCCGCCAATTCCGGATTGATACTCGGCGGCGGCGTGGCCGGCGCCATTCGCCGCAAAGGCGGCCCCCAAATCCAAGAGGAGTGCGATAAAATCGGCGGCACGTCGGTGGGCACGGCGGTGATCACCACTGGCGGAAATTTGAAAGCCAGACATGTCATTCACGCCGTCGGCCCGCAGATGGGCGAAGGCGATGAAGATCGCAAGCTACGCAACGCGACGCTCACCTCACTTAAGATCGCGGATCAGCACAAGCTGAAGAGCATAACTTTTCCCGCCATTTCCACGGGCATTTTCGGTTATCCTATCGACCGCTGCGCCGAGATTATGCTCACGGCGACGACCGGCTATTTGCGCGGCAAAACCGGTTTGGAGAAAGTCGTGTTTTGTTTGTGGGGGGAAGAGGCGTATCAAACTTTTGAAGAGGCGCTCAAGCGATTGCTTGAGGGAAAGGAGAATTAAGAAATGATCGTTTTTCAAGTTCCTGCCGGCATGCCGGAGCACAATATGCTCGCCGTCGAGATTGGCAATTATCTTAAGCCACATTTAACTGGAGAGCTCGTCGTGCTCTATGACACTTTCTGTTACATCTCCCATGAAATGTTGGAACGGCTTGGCCACTTCAAGGGCGGCGATCCGCATGAATACATGCAAAAACGTTTGCTTGAATTTGGCGCCGCGCCGAGCTTCATTGCGGAAACAATTGCCCAGCGCCTGAAAGAAGGCATTATGACTTCCTCTTACGCGCCCGATGTTTATGTCGCGTTTGAGGCCGATCTCGACAATCGTTTCCGTATACCGCTCTGGATCGGCGAGGTTATCTCGAAGGACACCCGTGACTATGACTTGTATTTCAAAGCCTATCTCTATGAGCGCCTAGGCGTGAAAGAGTATTTCGTCTTCGAGACGGGCCGGCGCTCAGGAAAGCTTGTGCGGGTTTATCGCTTGGAAGCGGAGGGCGGCGCGTTTGCGCAATATCGAGAGATTCCCGTTAGCAGCCCAACCGCGCACTCGGAAGTGCTGGGTGTTGATTTGCCGGTCGACTGGAAGGTTTGATTTTATTGATGGGAAAGATATGAATGCAGTTGACAAAAAACTCCCCGACCTCATCCTCGTTTCCTCCTCGCCCTATCGCCGCAAGCAGCTCGAGCAGCTCGGGCTGCCGTTTCGGGCCGTGGTGCCGAAATTCGAAGAGGATGACACGCGTTCTGCCGATCCGCGGGAATTGGTCAAAGTTCAGGCGCGCGGCAAAGCCATGAGCGTCGCCGAGGAGTTTCCCAAAGCAATTTTGATTGCCTCGGATCAGGCGGTTTGGGTGGATGGCGAAATTTTCGGCAAGCCGGGAAACGCCGAGCGCGCGCTGGAGCAATTGCAGAAAATGCGCCGCAAGCTGCACAAGTTTTACATGGGCTTGTTTCTTTATCACACCGGTTTGAAACAGGAGCAGGAACATCTCGTCTCCGGCTCCGGCTATTTTCACCGAAATTTGACCGACGACGAGCTGCGGGAATATATTGCGCTCGATCAGCCTTTTGACTGCGCCGGCGCCGCGCGAATCGAAGGGCGTGGCATCTTGCTCTACGACTCATTGCGCTGCGACGATTGGACGGCGATCGTCGGACTGCCGCTCATGACGCTGACCAAAGCGCTGCGGCAGTGGGGGTATCCGATTTTTCCTAAAGATAAAATAAAGTAGGCTGTGTTGAAAGGAGAGGTTGTCATGTTCCGAGTCTTCACAATCAAAAATTTTAGATGTTTTCAGAATCTCACGCTTACCCCATTAGAGCGTGTGAATTTAATAACAGGGATGAACAATGTCGGCAAGACCGCCTTACTCGAAGCGCTCTTTCTTCATATTGGCCCCAATAATCCGGATTTGCCTATGCGAATTGATGTTATTCGGGGCATTGAAAAAGCTTCGATAGATGCTGTGGAGATATGGGGATGGTTATTTTTTGGCAAGCGCATAGATCAGACTATTGAGTTCACAAGCTTGAATGATGACAATGTGAGCCGTTCGTTGCTAATCCGTTTATTGGAGCCGGGACTCTCGCGACTTTTATCTTCCAAGAACGATGATGCTGAATCCCAAAAGCTCGTCGGATCAATAACGACTGCAGTTTTACCTAACGAAATAATGCTCGAGTATAAAGATACAGCCGGCCAAACCGGAACTTCGCGTATATTCATAACACCCGATGGACTTAAAATCGAACGTGCCCAAATTAAACCGTTTCCAATTGGCATTTTCCTAAGCGCACGCTTACGTTTTTCGCTGGAGAACATTGAGCGTTTTAGTAAACTTGACGCAGTAGGCCGTCAAGATGAAATGTTGACAATATTGCAGTTCCTGGAACCGCGTCTGCGCCGCTTGGCTGTGCTTGTGAAAGGCGGCGTTCCGATGATATATGGTGACCTTGGCGTCGGTGAATTGGTACCGCTTCCGCTGATGGGGGAAGGAATGGTACGCTTACTCTCAATTTTATTGGCTATTATCAATGCTACCGGAGGAACTGTACTGATTGATGAGATCGAAAACGGATTGCATCATTCGGTCATGCTCAAGGTTTGGCACGCGATTGCGGAGGCGGCACGTCGATCAGAAACTCAGATTTTTGCAACTACCCACAGTTGGGAATGCATTCGTGCTGCGCATGAGGCTTTTACAAAGAGCGGAACTTATGACTTTCGCTTGCACCGCTTGGATCGCCTCAATGATGAAATCAAGGCCATAACGTATGATCAGGAAGCGCTCACGGCAGCCATTAAGGCCGAGCTGGAGGTGCGCTAATGCCCATCATCGAAGCCATACAACTTCTCGTTGAAGGCAAAGATGCCGAGATATTCTTTAAGGCATTGTTGCGTAAGATCAATCTAAGCGGCATACAAGTGCAAGACTTCGGTGGCAAAGACGAGCTAAAGGGCTTTTTGAAAGCTTTGAGAAATGCTCCTAACTTTGCACGACAAGTCGTCTCTTTGGGCATTGTCCGAGATGCCGAGACCGATCCCAAAGCCGCTTTCCAAAGTGTATGCAGTGCTCTTCGTAATGCCGATTTGACTGAGCCACCACGACCTATTGCACAAGCTGGAGAAAATCCCAAGATCAGCGTGCTAATCATTCCAAATGCCATGACGCCAGGAATGTTGGAGACACTCTGCCTTGAAGCAGTAACCGAAGATCCTGCAATGGCATGCGTTCGTGAATATTTTGAATGCGTACAACTCAAAAAGGGCTTATTGCCCAGCAATATGTTCAAGGCGAGACTTCATGTTTATCTGGCTTCGTGCTCCAAGCCGGGTTTGCGGCTAGGCGAAGCCGCCGATGCCGGTTATTGGCCTTGGGACAATCCGATATTTGATCCACTTAAGCAGTTTTTGTACGCTTTATAAATTCTACATGAAATGAACATCCTCGGCATCTCCGCATATTATCACGACAGCGCCGCTTGCCTGGTGCGCGATGGTGAAATCATTGCGGCGGCTCAAGAAGAGCGCTTCACCCGCAAAAAGCACGATTTCAATTTCCCGACCAACGCCATTCGCTACTGCCTGCAAGAAGGCGGCGTGGAGGCGGCGAAACTGGATTACGTTGCGTTTTACGACAAGCCCTTCATCAAATTCGAGCGGCTGTTGACCACCTATCTAACGTATGCGCCCGCCGGACTCAAGTCTTTCATCATGGCCATGCCCCTGTGGCTCAAGAGCAAGCTGTGGATGAAAGAACACATCAAGCAAGAGCTTGGCTTCGAGGGCAAAATTATCTTTCCCGAGCATCACGAGTCGCACGCCGCTTCTGCTTTTTATCCGTCTCCATACCAAGAAGCAGCAATCCTGACCATCGACGGCGTGGGTGAGTGGTGTACGGCGAGCTACGGTGTCGGTCGGAATAACGAAATCGATCTGCTGGCCGAGCTGAAATTTCCCCATTCCCTCGGCCTGTTGTATTCCGCTTTCACTTACGTCACCGGTTTCAAAGTCAATTCCGGCGAATATAAAGTTATGGGTTTGGCGCCGTACGGCGAGCCGAAATACGTGAATGTGATCATGAACGAGCTGATCGATCTAAAAGAAGACGGCTCGTTCAAAATGAACATGAAATACTTCAACTACTGCGCCGGCTTGACCATGACGAACGACCGGTTTGCCAAGCTCTTCGGCGGCCCGCCGCGAAAGCCGGAAACGAAGCTGACGCAACGCGAGATGGACCTCGCCCGTTCGATTCAAGAGGTGACGGAAGAAATCATGCTGCGGATGGCCAGGCACGTGCACAAAGAGACCGGCATGAAATATCTCGTGCTCGCCGGCGGCGTGGCGCTCAATTGCGTCGGCAACGGCCGCGTGCTCCGCGAAACGCCGTTCGCGGATATCTGGATTCAACCCGCGGCCGGGGATGCCGGCGGCGCGCTCGGCGCCGCGCTTTATACATGGCATCGCTATCTCGGCAACCAACGGCAAGTGCGCCAGGATCGCCGCGATTTTCAACGCGGCTCGTATTGGGGACCAGCGTTCGGCAATGCAGAAATCGAAGCGTTTTTGCAGCAAAAAAAGACTCCTTACAAAAAACTTTCGGACGCTGAGATTCCAACCACGATCGCCGCTTTGATCGCGCAAGAGAACGTTATTGGTTGGTTCGAGGGCCGCATGGAATTTGGCCCGCGCGCGCTCGGCAGCCGCAGCATCATTGGCGACGCCCGCTCGCCGAAAATGCAATCGGTGATGAATTTGAAAATCAAATTCCGCGAGAGCTTCCGCCCGTTTGCGCCCTCGGTGCTGGCTGAAAATGTTTCGGAGTATTTCCAGCTCGACCGTGAAAGTCCATATATGTTGCTGGTGGCGCCGGTTTTGGAAAAATGGCGGACCGGTGGAATTGAAAATGGGGCCTGGGGCATTGACAAGCTGAAGCTCGTTCGTTCCACTCTCCCGGCGATCACTCACGTGGATTATTCCGCGCGCATTCAAACCGTGCATCGCGAAGATCATCCGCTTTACTATGCGACGATCAAAGCGTTTCACGAGCAAACCGGTTGTCCGGTGATTATCAACACCTCGTTCAACGTGCGCGGCGAGCCTATTGTTTGTGCGCCGGAGCATGCTTTTACCTGCTTTATGCGCACGAATATGGATTACTTGATCATGGGCAATTTTCTGCTCGACAAAAAAGAACAACAAGCACTCGAGCACGATATTGATTGGCAGAAGGAGTTTGAGTTGGATTAGCGTTTGCCGGTTTGCCAGTTAAAATCTTAACCGGCTAACTGGCAAACCGGATAACTGATTTTCCTATGATTCTCGACGAAATCAAATCCATCAAAGCCACCACAAAAGAAGCACGCAAGTTCGGCTTCACTATCGGCATTTTTTTGTTGGTGATCGCCGCATGGCTGTTTTGGAAGCAGCGGCCGAGTTTTCCATATTTTGCTTATATTGGTGGAGGCTTTGCTTTGGCCGGATTAATTCTGCCGGTGCTGCTCAAGCCGATCTATAAAGTGTGGATGTCTTTTGCCGTGGTCATGGGTTTCATCATGACGCGCGTCATTCTGACGATTCTTTATTTCGGCATGTTCACACCGATTGCTTTGGTTGCAAAATTCTTGGGAAAAGATTTGCTCGACGAACGATGGGACAAAAATGCCGGCACCTACTGGGTGAAACGGCCGGCGACAACTTATGATCCCAAGTCTGCAGAGAATATGTTTTGATGTGGCCCCCTATAGCCCAGACTGGCAGTCTGGGTTACATTGCAAAAGGCTTCTCAATTTAATAGTAAGGAAAATCTCATGAGTAAACTGTCAATTCTTGGCGAGTTTTGGGCCTTTATGCGCGTGCGCAAAAAATGGTGGCTCGGTCCGATTCTCTTTGTCATGCTGCTGCTGAGCTTGCTGATCGTCCTAACGCAAGGCTCGGCGTTGGCGCCGTTTATTTATACGTTGTTTTAAAAAACGCGCCTACTTGCCCCGCTTTCCTGGCGCAGAAATTGCAAATGTTAGAATAAAAATCATGGCGCAGCATTTTTTCCTTGCAGCAAAGCCATATTTTTCGTAAAATACATATTCAATTGCGCGTGCGCCTCGGGAAATTTTGCCCACTTTGAAACGCTTTGGCTCTGGTTGGAACAATTTACGAGCGATAATCATTATATTAGATACATGTGCTCCGATTTCCGTTTGCTCGCTAGATCGGCTGGAGACGCGGTGAAAGAAAATAGATGACCATGAAAACAAATTACGAAATTTCGCCGCATCTGCGTGAGATCACTCACGAACAAGTAGCTTATTTGGACAAAGCCGCCACCGACGGAACAAGCTGGGATTTTTACTGCAACAGCTATATTCATCATCCCACCGTTTTCGGCGACAAAATGAGCGGCGTCGTGCAGGACGCCGTTGAGGAGTATTTTGCCGAGGTGCGGGCTGATCACGAAGAATTGGTCGCCGGCTGTAGTTGCCGCTCGCACAACGCCATTTGTAAACACGCAATCGCTTTGCTTTATGGGTGGGTAAACGATAACGAAGGTTTTTTAAACGTCGCCGATACGCTGGAGCAACTACGCCAGAGAGACAAAGAAGATATTCTCGCGGTCCTCGGCCGCATTTTGATGTTCGATCCTCGCAACGCCAGCTTGCTGGAGGAAAAGTTTGCGGCAGATGATCGCGAAGAAGATGGTCTATGAATTTGACGGCAACATCTTTCTTCACCGCGACGTTCGATGCGGCTGACCCGGCCCCGGTGAAGAAAGCACAAACATGGCATCAGGCTCGGCTTCGTCGATACGATGGCAGTATCCACCGGCGAAAAAACGGAAGCCCATTCCAGGCGCAAGCCTCCGGCGGGCAAAGAGGCGGTGGCGCGCACGACAAAACCAGGAACCCCCGAAGGACTAAAAAAGGACAAGGGATTGGAGCGAATGAGACAGCGTTTGATATCGAGTGGAAGCATGCAGAAATTCCGATTGACATGGCTTGTGTGCTTGTGGCTGGGAGGAGGAAATTTTTATGGGTTTGCCCAAAACGGCAACACCCCGCCCAAGTTTGGCAACGAGACTTTTTCGATGCCCGCAGAACTCGCGGCGAATGCGGAATTTTGGCGCAAGGTGTATGCCGATTATCCGACGAATACGGTTTTGATTCACGATACCGAGGATTTGAGCATCATTTATGAGATCATCGAGCTGAAGGGACTCGCCGACGCCGCGGTTTCTTCTTCTGCTGCTTATCGTCAGGAGTGGCGCAAGATGGATGGGGTCAAAAACGAGTATCGCGCCATCATCGAAAAATTTGCCCAACGCCAGTTAAACCTGGCCAATCTTTCCGCGCGGGAAAAGCGCGTGGTGGAGATTTTCGGCGCCAACGCCGATCCCGGCCGCTTGCAGCGTGCCGCCGGCAGCATTCGCGCGCAGCAGGGTCTGAAAGACCGGTTTCATCTCGGCTTGCAGCGCTCGGGTCTGTACCGCGATTTCATCGAAGGCGTTTTCAGCAGCCAGGGCCTGCCGGTAGAGTTGACCATGCTGCCGCATGTCGAGTCGTCGTTCAATTATCAAGCCTACTCGAAAGTGGGCGCCGCCGGCATCTGGCAATTCATGCGCTCCACCGGCCGCTTGTTCATGACGATCAACTATGAGGTCGACGAGCGGCTCGATCCCATCCGCGCCACTGAAGCCGCAGCGAAGCTGCTCAAGCTCAATTACAACGAGCTGGACGCCTGGCCGTTGGCGATCACAGCGTACAACCACGGTCTCAATGGCATGCGCCGCGCCAAAGCCCAATTCGGCACCGACTTCGGCCGGATTTATCGCGAGTACAAGAGCAACAGCTTCGGTTTTGCCTCGCGAAACTTTTACGCGGAATTTCTCGCCGCTCTCCACGTGGCAACGAACCATGAGAATTATTTCGGCAATGTCCAATTCCATAAGCCGGTGGAGTTTGTCGAAATTACCACCGACCATTATCTGACGGTCAACAGCGTTTTGGAAAACTATAAAATCGACCGTGAGGAGTTTCGCAAGCTGAATCCGGCTTTGCGGCCGCCGGTGATCAATTCGCAACGGCGCATTCCCAAAGGGTACACGCTGCGGCTGCCGAAGAGCGCCGAGGTTGAAGGCACGCCGTCGTTGGCCCGTATCGATCCGCGTCTGCAATATGAGGAACAAATACAATCGGATTGGTATCGCGTCAAGCGCGGCGACAATTTGTCGGCCATTGCGAGAAAGTACGGTGTTACGGCCGCTGCCTTGACGGAGCATAATAATCTCGGCAGGAATGCGCGGATCAATAGCGGTCAGATTTTGAAGATTCCGCCAAAGAGCGGCGATATGCTGGCGAGTGCGGCGCCGGCTTTAACAACGAGACTGCCCGAGGCCACAACCCCGAAAATGCCCGTGGCTTCCACTCCCGCTGTAGTCGCTCCGCCCTTGGCATCTCCCGTCGTTATCGCGCCGGTGGCATCTGATGCCATCAGCGCCGAAGCGGAAGTCGAGCCGATTAACCGCATTGAGCGGGAGGCCATTGTAACTTTGGATATCGAACCGGCGCCGAAGCCGGCGCTCGTCACCGATGGCTCGAACGTCGTCGGCGGCACCGGCGAAGTTGAAACGCCGGCCAATGCGCCCGCGCCGCAAATGCAATCGCAGCCGCGCCGCAGCGAGCCGGTTTCCGAATGGATTCACGTTGAAGCTGACGAAACACTGGGCCATTATGCAACCTGGCTGCAGATTCCTACG
>JBOHQZ010000195.1:0-9162 GCA_050732275.1 bacterium | reverse complement strand
TGGGGCAATAGAGTTTTCCTTACGGCGGAAATCGAAGGCGAGGTCGTTCCTGGCGCGCAAGCAGTCAAACATGTCGCCGATGGCCAGGATTACAAGCACCCCGACGCTGTAGCTGCGGATCGCCAGCACACGTTCAAAGTGATTTGTCTCGCGCGTGAAAACGGCAAACTGCTTTGGGAACAAACCGCATACGAGGGCACAGTCTTCGATGATCGCCATCGCAAAAGCAGCCATGCCTCTCCCACGCCGGCAACCGACGGCAAATACGTTTTTGCTTATTTCGGAACGGAAGGTTTGTATTGCTACGATTTCACCGGCAAGCTGATTTGGAAAGCCTCGCCTGGCGAAATCGCCACCCTCGGCATGGGTACGGCCACTTCGCCGGTGCTGTTTGAGAATCTCGTCATTTTGCAATGTGACGAAGACAACGGCGAGAAATCTTTCATCGTCGCTTATGACAAGAAGAGCGGCAAGGAGGCTTGGAAAATGCCGCGCCAAGTGCAAGTGAGCTGGACGACGCCGCTGATCGTGCGCACGCCGCAACGCGCGGAGCTGATCACCAGCGGCAACGAGCTGATTATTTCTTATGATCCGAAGACCGGCAAAGAATGGTGGCGAACGAAAGGTCACGGCAGCAACGCGATTGCCTCGCCGCTGGTGGGGCACGGCATGGTTTTTATCTCCGCGGGTTTTCCGCTGAAACGCACGCTCGCCATCAAGCTCGGCGCCTCCGGTGAGTTGGACAGTTTGAACGCGAACATCGTTTGGCGTTACAACAAAGGCTCGGCTTATGTGCCATCGCCGATTCTTTACGGCGAATACTTGTACGTGATGACCGATCGCGGCATCCTCACGTGCTTGGATGCCAAAAGCGGCAAAGTCATTTACGAAGGCGGCCGTCTGCCGATTCCCGCCACGTTCACCGCCTCGCCGGTGGCTGTTGATGGCAAAATTTTGCTGACCAGCGAGGACGGCGACACCTTCATCATCAAAGCCGGCCCGCAGCACGAGGTGCTGGCGACTAATGCCATCGAAGAACCGGTGTTCGCCTCGCCGGCGATTTCCAACGGCATGATTTTCATTCGCGGCGAAAAGAATCTTTATGGCATCGGCAAAATCAATTGATCTGGAGACGTAAATGAAATCAAAAAATCAAAAGCCGCACGCAAAGGCGCAGAGACGCAAAGAACCCGCAAAGATTAAATACACGGATTTTTTCTTTGCGAATCTTTGCGGCTTGGCGTCTTTGCGTGAACGCTGTTGCTTTTTCTGCAAATCGAGTATCATCAATTTAATGATTGCTCTCTTTGGATTTGTCTCTCTCGGCTTTGCGGCGGACAAACCGAATTTCAGCGGCACGTGGGTGCTGGACAAAGACAAAAGCTTCAGCAATCCGCCTGGTCTCGAGCAAACCATGACCATCACGCACAACGGCGATCAAATCAAGCTCGAAGGCAAACAGAAGACGGTGCGTGGCGAAGTCGATCTCAACGAAAGTTATACGCTGGACGGCAAACAAACGGATTTCACGCCGCCGAACCCTCCGAACGCCAAAGGCAAGCGCAAAGCTTCGTGGCTGCCCAATAACAAAGGGGTTCTCATCGAAGATGAAATTACTTCGAATTCTCCTGAAGGCCAGCAGGTGACGCAGAATATTGCGCGAAAATGGCAGCTCTCGTCGGATGGCAATACTTTGACGGTCGATTATTATTTTGACGGCCCGCGCGGCTCTTTTGAAGGCAAGCGTGTTTTTGTGAAGAAAAAAGAATAGTGATTGAAAAAAATATGCTCAAACAAATTTTTGTCACCGCGTTGGCGTTTTGCATCGCTTTGCCGTTGCATGCGCAAACAATTGCTTTTGATTCGAACCGTTGGGAAATCGACGCGCAGGAAAGCCGCGTTGAAGAATATCTGGGCCGGCAAAGCCTTTTTCTCAAAGGCGGATTGGCGCTGGTCAAAGATGCGAAGTTTCTCAACGGCGTGATCGAATTCGACATCGCCTTTTCTCCGGAACGCACTTTTGTTGGAACCGTTTGGCGCGTGCAGGACAAACAGAACTACGAAGAGTTTTATTTCCGTCCGCACCAATCCGGCAATCCGGATGCGAATCAATACACGCCGGTGTTCAACGGCAATGCCGGTTGGCAACTTTATTACGGCGAAGACTTCGCAGCGCCCGTGCGTTATCGCTACAACGAATGGATGCGCGTCAAAATTATCGTCGCCGGCAAGCAGGCGGAAGTTTACCTCATGGACATGGAAACGCCCGCGCTTTTCATTCCCGGGCTGAAGCGCGAGCCGGCAGCCGGTCACGTCGGTTTGAGCGCGGGGAATTTTGCGCCGGCGCATTATTCAAATTTTTCTTTCACTTCTTTGGAATCGCCAGCGCTCAAAGGGAAGGCCAAACCTCAGAAGCCCGCGCCAAAAGGCTTGATCACGGCATGGTCGGTTTCGAGCGGTTTTTCTGAAAAAAATTTGCAAGGCAAATTTCAATTGAGCGAATCTGACAAAGCCGGATTGACTTGGAAAAAACTGGAATCCGAGGTCACCGGCATCGCCAATCTCTCGCGTTTGGTCGCCATCGGAGAGCAGAGCAACACGACTTTCGCCCGCCTCATCATCAACTCGGAACGCGAGCAGATTAAAGAAATGAAATTCGGCTTCAGCGATCGCGTGCGCGTCTATCTCAACGACCGTCTTTTGTATGCGGGAAGCGACGGTTTTGTTTCGCGCGATTATCGCTTCTTGGGCACTGTCGGCCTTTGGGATGCGGTTTATCTGCCCCTGCGCCAAGGCCAAAACGAATTGTGGCTGGCGGTCTCGGAAAATTTCGGCGGCTGGGGCGTCATCGCTGCCATCGAGGATATGAACGGCATTCAGATTCAACATTGAGAGCGGATGATGTTTCCAATCCGAAATATTTCCACGAGCACGATGATCTTTACTCTGTTTCTCAATCTGACATTCGTGGTTACGCCAAAATGTGAATGGAATCAGCAAAGGGCGACTGATTCATTAACGGTCAGAAACGCGCACGCCATGGCTTATGACAGTGACCGCGCCAAAGTGATGCTCTTCGGCGGCGCCGATGATCGTAGCGTATTGGGAGAGTTGTGGGAATGGGATGGCAACAATTGGCATAAAATTTCTGCAAGCGGACCGGCGCCGAGAACATTTCCAGTCATGGCTTATGATCGTGACCGGCGTCGCCTCGTTCTTTTTGGCGGTAATCGCGTGCTCTTTGGAACGGAGAATGACAAAGGCACTTTTCTCGATGATATGTGGGAATGGGACGGTACACGGTGGCAGACGATCAAAGCTGCAAGGCCTTCCGCTCGTGCGGAAGCGAGTATGGTTTATGATAGCGCGCGTCGCCGCCTTGTTTTGTTTGGAGGATACTGTGTTGTTGCCGGAAAAAGAATTCGTCTCGGCGATACGTGGGAATGGGATGGCAACACTTGGAAACAAGTGAGCACGAGTGGACCATCTCCTCGCAATGGCGCGGCGATGACTTATGATTCCATTCGCCGGCGCGTTATACTTTTTGGCGGTAATGGCCCTTCGGGCGAAACCTGGACGTGGGATGGTAAGGGTTGGCGTGAAGTGAAACCCGTCGTCGCAGAAGGCCGCTTTAACAGCGTTATGGCATTTGATCAAGCGCGCCAACACGTGCTCCGATTCGGCGGTTGGAATGGCGAGGCTCGCGTTGGCGACACGTGGACATTCGATGGAATGGCTTGGCAACAAATCGACGCCGCTGGGCCGGAAGCGCGCAATCACGCCGCGATGGTTTATGATTCCAAACGCCGACGCCTTGTGCTCTTCGGCGGCCATGATGGAGAAAGAGTTTTCGGCGATACGTGGGAATGGGACGGCGGCAAATGGACGCGCGCGGCATTTCATGAACCCCGCCAGCGGGTAAATAACGGCCACTAACAATAAAAGTGGATTGGCGCAAAAGTGTTTCTCTCGGATAATATTTGAAATAAAATGACCAACGCGAAGATCGAGCCAGAAAATTTCAAACTGTTTCGGGTGCCGGCTTTCAGCAATCTTGAGTTTGCGAAAGTCTCCCACCAAACGCACGTCTTCCCGCGCCATTGGAACGAAACCTGCGTCGTTCAAGTCCTTGAACAAGGCGTCAATGAGTGCTACTGTCGCGGCGCCATGCAACGCGTTTCCACGGACAGCATTTTATTCATCAACCCGCACGAGATTCATACGGGCAGCGCGACCGAACCCGAGCCGTTGGTCTATCGCTCTCTTTATCCGACGCCGGAATTGCTCATCGACTTGGCCTCGCAGTGCAGCGATCGGCGAATGCCGCTTCCTTTCTTTCCTGCGCTCATCGTTGCGGAGGCGCGGCTCGCAAAAATGTTTGTGGATATGCATCGTGTTTGTGAAGCCGGCGCCGACTCGCTCGCCGCACAGACCCTCCTGCTCGAACTGCTTGCGCTTATCATCCAGCGCCATGCGGAAAATCGTATGACATGGCCCGCTCTTGGCAACGAGAACGTTGCGGTGAAACGCGCGAAAAAATATCTCACCGAAAATTTCAACAAAAATATTTCCCTCGAAGCTCTTGCGAAAGTTGCTTATCTCAGCCCCTTTCATTTGTTGCGTTCGTTTCGCAAAACCGTCGGACTGCCGCCGCACGAATATGTGATCAACTTGCGCATCCAACGCGCCAAGCATCTTTTGGTGCAAGGCGGCAAGCTTGCGGACGCGGCGTATGAAACCGGCTTTTGCAGCCAGAGCCATTTCAATTTTCATTTCAAGCGCATCATAGGAATTCCGCCTGGACGGTATCTCAAAAAGAGCAATTTCATGCAAAACCTTTCCGCCGGTTTGCAGTAAATTGTTTGGTAGTGCGGGTCAAATTTTTTCCCGCACCAATCAAACAACTTGCTCTCATCAATTTCAGGAGATCGTTCCATGCGAAAGCCAATCCGTTTTAACCTGACGATTTTATGCGCCGTTTTTCTTCTTGCCGGTATCGAAGGAATATCGGAATTGTGCGCGCAACAAGCCGCCGAAAAGACCGCCTATGTTTGTCCGCCGTGCGGCAGCCCTTGCGACAATGTCGTTCATGAAAAGCCAGGCGCTTGTACAACCTGTGGCATGAGTTTCATTCCCAAAGGCAGCGCCGCGCAGATGGATCGCCATTCGCGGCAACACGAGATCGCGCATGAAAAAAGAGTGGCCATTTTTATTTTCGACGGCGTGCAGATCATCGACTATGCCGGCCCTTATGAAGTTTTCGGTCAAGCCGGATTCGAAGTTTTCACCGTCGCAGAGAAAGTCGAGCCGATCACCACGGTCATGGGAATGCGCGTGATTCCCAGTTATGATTTCTCCAATCATCCGGCGGCGAATGTCGTGCTGATTCCCGGCGGCGAAGTGGCGCAACATCAGGACAAGCCGAACGTGATCAAGTGGATTCGAGAAAATACCGAACGCGCGGAGGCGGTATTGTCGGTTTGCAATGGCGCTTTCTTTTTAGCCAAAGCCGGTTTGCTGGATGGCTTGGAAGCCACGACGTTTGCGTCGCTGATCGACGGCTTGCAAGCTGCCGCGCCCAAAGCAAAGGTTGTTTCGAACAAACGTTTTGTCGATAACGGAAAAATCATCACCTCTGCCGGACTTTCTTCGGGCATGGACGGCGCGTTACACGTCATCGCAAAGCTTATAGGCAAAGGCTGGGCGCAAACGGTTGCCACGAATCTCGAATACAATTGGGATCCGGAAACCAAATATGTGCGCGCGATGCTGGCCGATCAATATTTACGGAACACGTATACCCTCATGCGGCGTTACGAGCGGGAGGTCATCAGCCATCAAGGCGATGCGAATTTTGGGGAAAATGAATGGCGCGTGCAAACCGAAGCTTCAGCGGCGGAAATTTTGGCGGCAATCGATAATAGCTTGGCAACTGTCGATGAATGGAAAAGACAGGACGCCGGAAAAGCCGGCGCGAACAAGAGTTCATGGAAATTCAGCGGCAAGGACGGCAAAAGTTGGAACGGCACGGCGAGCGTAAGAACAATCGCGGGGGAGAAAAATCAGCTTGCAGTGACGGTAAAAATCGCGCGCAGTGAATCGGCAGCGCGATAAACCTAATTTTTGAAACCGCTGATTTCACACAATAAAATCCGGCACGGAGCGAACATGAACTCATCGACAATCACGATCTTGCTCGTCAGCATTTTTATTCTCAGTTGCAGCTCGGGAAAAAAATCTTTCGAATCGGCCGGCTCAAATTTATCACCGGCTTTGCAGTCTTATCAAAAGGCGCAAGCGATTTTGAATGCCGGTATTGCCGCCCTCGGTGGCGCAGAAAAAATCAAGGCGCTCGAAAATATTGCCATGGAGTACGACGGCTTGCGGCACATGATCAATCAAAGCCGCAAGCCGGAAGGCTCGTGGGACAAAGAGCCGTCTACCGGCAAAATCTTCATCGACCGCAAAAATAACCGCATGTACAATTTGAGCAGCAATTCATATCCTGGGATCGGCGCCTTCGCAATGAGCTGGGCGATTCAGGGCCGTGAAGGTTTTCATATCGACGCGCTCAAGAATCATCACGGCAATGAAGTCATGAAATTATCCGGCCAGGAAACGGATTGGCCCTGGGCCGCCAGCACGAGATGGATGCCGCCGCTTTTGTTATTGCAGGCATCAGAAAATAATACCAGCTTGCGCTGGATTGACGGTTATAAAAAAGACGGTCGTGCCTTCGAAGTCATCAGTTTTGTGCAGCCGGATAAAACTCTTCTGGTGTTGATTTTCGATTCCACTACCCACCTTCTTGAAGGCTACGAAACCGTGCGCGACGACGGCGTTTACGGCGATGTAACGGACTTCATCCGCTCCGCCGCGTATCAGGATTTCAACGGCGTGAAATTGCCGACCAAACGCACGGACTATTTCAACGGTGAAATCGCCAGAGAATTGTCTTTGAAGATCACGATCAATTCTCCGGTAGATGAGAATCTTTTCAAGATTCCCGCAGGCTATGTGATGCCGAAAGAAAATGCGGATGAGAATTACACGCGCATCAAAAAAATCGGCGAGGGCGTTTATATTGACCAAGACATGGGCGGCATCATGATTGTCGAGTTTAAGGATTTTGTCTTCGTCATGGATTGCCCTGGCAACTTTTTTATGTCGCAATCCACGATCGATGCCGTGCGCGAAGCTATTCCCAACAAAACCATCAAATACGTCGCTTCCAGCCATACGCACGGCGATCACGCCGGCGGCGCGCGGGCCTATTTTCACGCCGGCGCGACGCTCATCACCACGCCCGCTCACGTGGAGTTTTATAAAAAGCTCGCGAAGATCAAGCAAACGATTCGCCCCGATCCCTTTGCTTCATCTCAAAACGAGCCGGTGATAGAATCGTTCACGGACAAAAAAGTGATTACCGACGGTGGGCAAACCGTTGAGTTGCACAACGTCGGCCCCAATGCGCATTCCGAAGAATTGGTGATTGCCTATTTGCCCAAACAAAAAATTCTGTGGCAGGCGGATATTTTTTTCATCCCTTACACGGGCAAGGAGGTGAATACCGCAATGCCCATCACCATTGAATTTGCCAAAAAGCTCAAAGCGCTTGGGATAACCGATTTCGACCAAATCATCGACGCGCATCATAGCCGCGTCGCGACTCGTGAGGAATTCCAAGCAACATTGCAGAAAGCAGGATATGAGGAGTTTTGATGAACTGTAAGAGGCGTTTGAAGCTGGATCACCTCAGGACTGTCATTCCGTAGGAATGTTTATGCCGTGCGCGGCACCCACGAATAATGAAAATTGGAGTGCAACGGTTCACCGTTGCAATGCTAAAGCATTGCACTCCGATGGAACTATGGAACTTTTGTAGTCAAGCTTTTATGAGAAGAATCATCCTTTTCGCGATTATCGCGCTCGCGCCGCTTTCATTTGCCCTCGCGCAAAGGCCCAATCACGCGCCAAATGAAAATTTACAGCACGAACAGGAAATCAGAAAATTGCTCGATGAGTTTGCCCAGGCCTTTGCGCAAGTCGATACAGCCGTTTTGCAGAGCTTGATCGCTGATGATTATGTTCATACCAATTTGACCGGTGAAGTTCTCAATAAAGCGCAATGGCTGGAACGCGCCAAAATGCGCCGCGCCGATATCAGTGCAGGAAAAACCAAAATCGAACATTACAGCTACGACGATATCAGGATACGAATTTACGACAATACGGCGGTGGTGACCGGCCAGGCGACAACCTTGGGTCTTCAAGAAGGCAAAGAATTCAAGTCGAACTTGCGTTTCACCAATGTCCGGGTGAAACGCGAAGGCCGCTGGCAGCGCGTGGCTTTTCATGATTCAAACGTTGCGACTCCTTGAATGCAGCGATGCGTCCAGAGTTTTGTAGATGTCATTGCGAGCGTTTTTCAGCGAAGCAATCTTTTTAGAACCGAGAGATTGCTTCGGCAAAAAGCGCCTCCCAATGACTGTTATTTTAGACCTCAACGAATTTTTATGACCCAGAGATTACTCTGTTTTTTCCTTTTGATTTTGCTCGAATCGAGCCAGGCACAACAAATTGCCGACACGACTTTCAACCCTCCCATTGCAAAACCCGCATATTCCGCTGGTAGCGGCCCCGTCGTGATACTGGATGAAGCGCATTTCAATTTTCACACCGCAACGGGGCGCTATCGGCCCTTTGCGCAATTGCTGCGCCGCGACGGTTATGTCGTGCAAGCTTCAACTTCACGTTTTAACAAAGAAAGTTTGCGCCAAGGAAAAATTCTCGTCATTGCCAATGCCATCGCCGAGGGTAATCAGGGAAATTGGTCGCTGCCGAATCTTTCGGCATTTGCGGATGATGAAATCGATGTGGTTCGCGAATGGGTGAGCGCAGGCGGCGCGCTGCTGCTGATCGCCGATCACATGCCATTTGCCGGCGCGGCAGAAAAACTCGGCGCGGCATTCGGCATCCGTTTCAGCAATTGCTTCGCGATGTTCGCAGAGCAATCCCAAGGCTCGCTCTTCGTCTTTCGCCGGACGAATGGCACGCTTGTCAATCACCCCATCATCAACGGCAGAGCGCGCGATGAGCGCATCGATTCGCTGATGTCGTTTACCGGATCCGCGTTCCAAGTCGATGGCAGCGCGCAATCCT
>JBOHQZ010000194.1:0-9211 GCA_050732275.1 bacterium | reverse complement strand
TTCAGTTGGCGAAGCTGATTTTAAAACGTGGGGATGGCGAATTCCATTTCTCGTTTCGGCATTTTTATTGGCAGTATCGCTTTATATCCGGTTGAAGCTGAAAGAGTCGCCGCTTTTCAGCAAATTAAAAGATGCCGGCAAAACCTCGAAAGCGCCGATCAGAGACAGTCTTGGCAGCAAGCGCAATTGGAAGCTCATTTTGCTCGCGCTCTTCGGCGCGACCGCGGGCCAGGCGGTCGTTTGGTATACCGGCCAATTCTATGCGCTCTTCTTTTTGCAAACCGCGCTCAAGGTAGATTATGTTACATCGTATATCATCATCGCGATTGCATTGGCGCTCGGCACGCCGTTTTTCATCGTCTTCGGCAAGCTCTCGGACAGAATCGGCCGCAAGAAAATCATGATGGCCGGATGCCTGCTCGCAGCGGTCACCTACGTTCCAATTTATATGGGTATGAGCAAGTTCGCCAATCCGGTGAATTATGTTGCGCTCACCGCGTTGGTTTTCATTCAAGTGATTTACGTGACCATGGTCTATGGCCCAATTGCCGCGTTTCTCGTCGAATTGTTTCCGGCCAAGATTCGCTACACCTCGATGTCGCTGCCGTATCATTTGGGCAACGGCGAGTTCGGCGGCTTCACGCCATTGATCGCTTCGGCCATCGTCGCGGCAACTGACAACATTTATGCGGGCCTCGTTTATCCGATTGCCATTGCGCTCATGACCTTCGTGATCGGCACACGATTTTTGCCGGAGACCAATCACGTGAGAATTTGGGATGAAGTTAAATGAAATAAGGAGAATATGATGTTGCGGAAATTTTGCATTTCAACTTTAATTATTAAATTTGCTTTTGCTGCCGCTCTTTTTGGCCAAAGCTGGCAAACGTTTACCAACATGCCCACCGGATCGCGTTATAACGATGTTTTTTTCGTCACGCCCACCCTGGGCTGGATCGCCAATGGCGTCGGGCGAATTTATCGGACCTCAAACGGGGGCGCTTCCTGGCAAAGCCAATTCAACCGCAATAGCACGCACTTTCGCTCAATTGGGTTTGTGGATTCGTTGGCCGGTTGGGCGGGCAATGTCGGGCCTGGTGAATTTGGCGCAACTGATACGACAATACTTTATCAAACCACAGACGGCGGCACAACATGGACGCCGATGAACAATTTCATCGGGCCCAAGCCGCGTGGTTTGTGCGGGATGAACGTGGTGAACGATTCCGTTGTTTGCGCCGTCGGGCGCGTGCGCGGCCCGGCCTACTTCGCGCGCACCACCAATCGCGGTAAAACGTGGACTTCGAAAGACATGAGCCAATACGCCGCCGGACTCATCGATGTTTATTTTTTTAATCCCGATACCGGCGTTGCGGTCGGCTTGACAAAGGCACCGAATGACAGCTCGCATGGCGTCGTGCTGCTGACGACGGATGGCGGCCAAACGTGGGACAAGCGCATCGTGACCTCACGCCTCGGCGAATGGTGCTGGAAGGTTTCATTTCCATCACGCCAGGTTGGCTACGCTTCGCTGCAACGCGACAGCTTTGCGCCCATTTATTTTTTGAAAACGACCGACGGCGGCAAAACCTGGCAGGAAAAGCTGTTCTCCAGCAGTTATTCTTACGTGCAAGGTATCGGTTTCATTGATGAGAAAACCGGTTGGCTCGGCGGCGGCAGTGCGTCGCCGTCCGGATATCAAACCACCGATGGCGGTGAAACCTGGCAACCCGCCGGCTTCGGCGTGCGCTTGAATCGTTTCCGTTTCTTGAACGACACGCTCGGTTATGCTGTCGGGCAGCGTGTTTATAAATACACGGCAAATACCACCAGTGTTGCCAGTCGTGAGCCAGGCGCCCCCTTCGACTTTGCCCTCAACCAAAATTATCCCAATCCTTTTAATCCGAGCACGACGATACGATTTGCGCTCGCGAAACCATCCAACGTCAGGATCACGGTGTATGATTTGAGCGGGCGAAAGATCAACGAGATTCTGCGGCAAACGCTCGCGGCCGGCGAGCATGTCATTACCTGGGATGCAATAGATCAGGAAGGCAATGTGGTTAGCGCCGGCGTTTATTTTTATAAACTTGATGCCGGCGATTTTACCGCCTCGCGCAAAATGATCGTGTTGCGATAAGAAACACGGACAGCATAGACGAACACGAACATGAACGAATGAATCTCGTGCAATAAACTCGCTGCAACGGGAGCATTACATGATTTTTACAGATAATGCGACAAAAACCTCCCGCCGAAATCCGCCGAAAACACCGAGAGTCGCCGAATTATTTTTTTAATCTTTTTTCGGCGATTCTCGGTGACTTCGGTGATCTTCGGCGGAATAAATGATTTTTCTTAAAAAACGTGTAATGTACCAACTGCAACGAACTGATGAATCTTGGCGTCTAAATGAAAGGTATTCGGCTTTTTTTATTGCACAAAACGTATAATCAAGGGAGTAAAAATGCGACGCATGATATTTTTTCAAACCATTTTTTTATCCTTCTTTCTTATCGGCATTCACGACATTCTCGCCGCAGACTGGCCGAACTGGCGTGGCCCCGACCAAAACGGCGCTTCCACCGAAACCGGCCTCATTTCCACTTGGTCTGCCAGCGGTGAAAATTTAGCTTGGAAAGTCGATTTCATCGGCCGCTCGACGCCTGTCATTATGAACGGGCGCGTGTATGTCATCGGCCGGGCCGGCGAGGGATTGACGCGACAGGAGCAGGTGGCGTGCTTCGATGCGCAAACCGGCAAGATGCTTTGGGAGCATCGCTTCAATGTTTTTCAAACCACGGTGCCTTTCAATCGCGTCGGCTGGGCGAATCTTGCCGGCGATCCCGAAAGCGGAAATGTTTATGCGCACGGAGTTGGCGGCATGTTTATTTGTTATGATCGCGACGGCAAAATTCTCTGGCAGCGCTCGCTGACCGAAGAATTCGGCCGTTTCTCCGGCTACGGCGGGCGCACGCACTCGCCGCTCGTCGATGAGAATCTCGTCATCATCAGCTTTCTGAACACCGGTTGGGGCGAGCATGCACCGATGCGCCATCGCTTCATGGCTTTTGATAAACGCACCGGTGAAATCGTTTGGGTCGCGACGCTACCCAACAATCCGCTTGACACCAACTATTCCACCCCGGCGGTGGCAAAGATCAATGGCATGCGTTTGCTCATCATCGGCGGCGGCGATGGCGCGGTTCACGCGCTGAAAGTGCGCACCGGTGAGCATGTCTGGCAATTCAAGCTGTCGAAAACCGCTATCAATCCTTCCATCGTGGTCGACGGCACGCGCGTTTTTGCCTGCCATAGCGAGGAGAATTTGGACAATAGCAGCATGGGCCGCGTGGTTTGCATCGACGGCACCGGCACGGGTGATGTCACCAAGACGCACGAAGTTTGGCGCGCCGATAATCTCGAAGTCGGCTATCCGTCGCCCGCGCTGCACGACGGCATGTTATATCTCGTCGACAACTCGGCGAATTTGGTTTGCCTTGATGCCAAAACGGGCAATCGCCATTGGCAATACAATCTCGGCACCGTCGGCAAAGGCTCGCCGGTTGTAGCCGACGGTAAAATTTATGTCACCGAAGAGAATGGCGTGTTCCACATCCTTCAGCCGGGCGCGACCGAGTGCAAATCTCTTGACACCGAAAAGCTCACGATGAAAGACGGCCGCTACGCCGAGCTTTACGGCTCGCCGGCCATCGCGTACGGCAGAATTTATTTTACTGCCGAATCCGGCCTCTATTGCCTCGGCGATAAAAACGCCAAATTCTCCGTGTCCGCCCCTGCTACTGCTACTGCCACTGCCACTGATACGCCCGCTTACCTCCAAATCGTCCCTGCCGAAATTTTGGCGAAGCCGGGCGAGAAAATAAAATTTCGCGCGCGCGCGTTTGATGCCAAAGGCAATTTTGTGCACGAAGTGAAAGCGGCATGGTCGCTGGCAAATTTGCCGGGCCAGTTCAGTCCAGCGGGAGAATTGACTGCCGGCAAAAATAACCACGCTGAAGCCGGCATCGTTACCGCCAAATTTGAAAATTTGGAAGGCAAAGCCAGAGTGCGCGTTATTCCCGAGGCGCCGTGGAGCGAAGATTTTGAAGCCTCCGAAATCGGCAAATATCCGGCTTACTTTCTCGGCGCCAGCAACAAATTTGCGGTGCAGCTCATTGACAGCAACAAAGTTCTCGTCAAGCCGCCGGCAGCCGCGGGATTGAATCGCTCCGATATTTTTCTCGGCCCGCCCTCGATGAAGAATTACACGATTCAGGCGGATATGCTGGGCAAAAAGAACCGGCGGCAAATGCCGGATATGGGATTGATCGCCAACCGCTACACGCTGGATTTGCAGGGCGCGCTGCAACACTTGCAAATCCGCGTCTGGGCCGCGGAGCTGCTCAATTCCAAAACCATCGATTTTAAATTCGACCCCGACGTTTGGTACACGATGAAGATGCGGGTGGACCAAGCTGGCGGCAAATCCATCGTTAAAGGCAAAGTCTGGCCGCGCGCCGAAAAAGAACCGGAAGCGTGGACAATTACGATGGAAGACGCGCTGCCAAATCCGGAGGGCAGCCCCGGCTTGTATGGCTATTCGCCGGTGGAGATTCATTATGACAACGTCAAGATCACGAAGAGCAATTGAACCAAGATTTTTGGCCAAAGGTTTTATTAAGGAGATGTCCTATGAAATATCGCGTTATCATCGAACAGGATGAGGATGGCGTGTTTAGCGCTGAAGTGCCGTCGTTGCCTGGCTGTATTACACAAGGCACGACGCGCGATGAAGTTATAATCAATATTCGTGAGGCGATTCAGGCATATATCGAAAGCTTGAAAAAGCACAATGAGCCGGTGCCGTTGCCCATCACCCAGGAGATCATCGAGGTATGAGTAAGCTGCCAGTGGTATCAGGCCAGGAAATGGTTAAAGCGCTGGCGAAGATTGGGTATGAATTCGATCATCAGCGCGGGAGCCACATCGTTCTGCGACAAACTTTTGAGCCGTTCCGCCGCGTTACGATACCAAATCACAAAGAAATTGCCAAAGGCACTCTGCGCAAAATTATCCGAGAAACGGGCCTCACGGTGGATGACTTGGTTAATTTGCTATGAGCCCGACAGAAGTTTTTATATATTGATTTCAGGAGCATTGCATGAACCTCAAAAAAATATTTCCCCAAAATAAATTCACACGCCTTCATATTTTTATTGGCGCGATCACCGTTTCCACCATCACCTACTATTCAGCGGAACAGGCGATGTGGGGCGGCACGCTGTCGCGCAACATGGTTTCTAACGAGACCAATTTGCCCACTAAATTTGACCCGAACTCGGGCTTGAACATCAAATGGACCGCTGCGCTCGGATCGCAGACCTACGGCAATCCAACCATTGCAGGTGGAAAGGTTTTTGTCGGCACCAACAACCAAGTCTTGCGCAACCCCAAGCACGGCGGCGATCGCGGCGTGCTCATGGCTTTTCGCGAATCCGATGGCCAATTTCTCTGGCAGCACGCCAATCCCAAATTGGCTTCCGGCCGCGTCAACGATTGGCCGCAACAAGGTGTTTGCTCGAGCCCCTTCGTCGAGGGCGACCGGCTCTATTATATTTCGAATCGCTGCGAAGTCGTTTGCCTCGACACCGAAGGTTTTCTGGATGGCGAAAATGACGGCGCATTCAAAACCGAAGCCGACACGAGCAAGATCGACGCCGACATTATCTGGAAACTCGACATGATGGGCGAGCTGGATGTGTTCCCCCACAATCTCGCCGTGTGCTCGCCGATCGCGGTCGGCGATCTGCTCTTCGTCGTCACCGCTAATGGCGTAGACGAGGGCCACATTCATATTCCTTCGCCGCTGGCGCCGAGTTTTATTGCCGTCAACAAAAATACCGGCAAGCTGGTTTGGGAAGATGCTTCGCCCGGCACGAACATCATGCATGGCCAGTGGTCGAATCCGGCTTACAGTGTGATCAACGGCGTGCCGCAAGTGATTTTCCCCGGCGGTGACGGCGTCATTTATTCTTTCGAGCCGGAGACGGGCAAATTGATTTGGAAATTTAATTGTAATCCGCCGGAAGCGGTTTACGAGCTGGGCGGTTCAGGCACCAAAAATGATTTTATCGGAACGCCAGTGATTTACGACAATAAAGTCTTTATCGGCCTCGGCCAGGATCCGGAGCACGGCGAAGGCATCAGCCATCTCTGGGTGATCGACGCGACGAAGCGAGGTGATATTCCGCAATCAGCCGCCGTCTGGCATCGCGGCTATAAAGATTTCAATCGCTCGATGTCAACGGTGGCGATTCACGACGGCTTGCTTTACACGGCTGATCTCAGCGGCTTTGTTTATTGCTTGGATGCGAAGACCGGCGAGCTTTACTGGACGTACGACACCTACGCGGCGATTTGGGGATCGCCTTATGTGGCCGACGGCAAAGTTTACATCGGCGACGAAGACGGCGATATTGCCGTGCTAAAAACCGGCAAGCAACAAGAGCTTCTCTACGAAGTCAACATGGGCAGCGCCGTTTACACCACGCCGGTGGCGAAGAGCGGCGTGATGTACGTGACGAACCGCTCGACGCTGTTTGCGATGCAGGTGAAGTGACGCAAGCGGCCCGACTGGACTGTTGCGGCGAACCCAAAACTTGTGATTTTAGAAAGAAAATGCTTTGAGTGTGACGACCCTCAAATATCCAAGCGCTTACAAAAGCGATGCGCCCATGCGGTGGTTGAATTTTTGACTCGAATAGAAGCAAAAATAGCTTTACATCCGAGCGTCATTTATGACGCTTCCAAATTTTAGCCTGATGGTTCATCATCAGGCTATCAGGCATTGCCAAGGAGAAGACATGTTCAAAAAACGCGGGTTGTATCTCATGTTGGCCGGAATATTTTTGCTGGCGGAGGTGCAGGCGCAAAACGTGCAGCCGCGCCTTCACGTCCTCGACAACGGCATGAAGCTCATTCTCGTCAAACGCACCGGCGATCCGAGCGTCGCTTGCGGCATGGCGTTCAAAGTCGGCTCGGTAAACGAGCGGCTTGGTATCACCGGCATTTCGCATTTGTTCGAGCACATGCTGTTCAAGGGCACCAAGACGATCGGCACGAAAGATTACAACGCCGGCAAAAGAATCATGGCACAGCAAGACAGCGTGAGAGCGCTCATGCGCCAGGAAGAGAGCAAAATGCGCGTGATGGAACGCCTCGGCCAGATCGACGACATGTCGAAGCGCGAAAATTTGACGCCGCGCTATCGCGAGCTGGAAAAAGTCTTCGATGATCTCATCAAGCAGGAACGCGAGATTCTCATTAAAGACGAGCTGGATCGTATTTACACCAAAAACGGCGGCGCCGGTTTGAATGCGTTCACCGCGGAAGACGTGACGTTCTATCTCATCAACGTGCCGGCCAACAAGCTCGAGCTGTTCATGTGGCTCGAATCGGACCGTTTGCTCAATCCGGTTTTCCGTGAGTTTTATTCTGAGCGCGACGTGGTTTACGAAGAAAGACGATTGCGCACCGAGAGCACGCCGACCGGCAAATTCGACCAGCAATTTGAAGCGCTGTTTTGGCAATCGTCGCCGTACAAATGGCCGGTGATCGGCTGGCCGTCGGATTTACGCGCCATAACCCGCGAGCAATCCGACGAATATTTCGCCACTTACTACGCGCCCAACAACTGCACGGTGGTGATGGTCGGCGATCTCGATTACGATGAGACGATCAAATTGGCGGCGCGCTATTTTGGCCGCATTCCGCGCGGCAAAAATGAGCCGCCCGAAGTCATCACCGCCGAAGTGCCGCAGCTTGCGGAGAAGCGCATGCACGCCGAGGCTGAAACCAATCCCGAAGTGCGCATTTGGTATCACGGCGTCGCGCACGATCACGTCGATGAACCGGCGCTCGATGTGCTCACCAGCATTCTCTCCGGCAAAACGGGCCGGCTTTATAAAAAACTCGTGCTCGAAAAGCAAATCGCCACCAGTGTTAACGCCGGTTTGGAATCGCGAAAATACGCCGGCATCATTCAATTGAGCAGCGTGGTGCAAGGCGATCACAAACCCGAAGAAGTAGAGCAAGCGATCTACGACGAAATTGGCAAATTGCAGGAAGCGCCGGTTGGAGCTTATGAATTGCAAAAAGTGAAGAACCAGGATGCAGCGGGCAATTTCCGGCGCTTGCAAAGCAACTTTTTCCTGATGGTGCAATTGGGCGTTTACGAAGTCAACGGTGACTGGAATTACATCAACACCTATCCGCCCAAAGTGCAAGCCGTGACCGCCACCGACGTGCAGCGCGTGGCGAAAAAATATTTCACGCGCGAAAATCGCAGCGTCATCATTTACACGCGCAAGAAAAGCGCTGCGCCCGAAGATCCGGAGCTTGCCGGTTTGTCGGAGCAGGGAAAACAGATGGTCAAGATGATGACGGGACGCTTGCAACAAGCTAACGATGCGGCACAATTGCAGCAAATGATCAGCATGATGGAATCCCGCATCTCCGAAGCGCCGGAAGATCAGCGCAAAGCCGTGGAGATCATCGTCAAAAAAGCGAAAGAGCGCCTGGCGGAATTGGAAAGCAAGAAGTGAAACGCTTATCGTGTAACGTGTAACGTGCAAAACTCAACGACGTCTTTGCGATTTAAAATATCAATGAGATTTTTTCCGTTGCAAGTTATCCAAATCATTTCGTTGCAGTTCTCTTTTCGTTGCAAGCAATCTTAAGTATTTCGTTGCAAGTTATTCTCAGGAGAATATAATGAAGAAAATATACATAGTTGTTTTGTTGCTCGCGTGTTGGTTGCTGCAAGCCGCGCCTGTGGTTGCGCAACCCATCGTCGATCATCCCGAAAAGCTCGCCTTCAAGCCGTTGGCGTATCAGCCGCCGAAAGCCAAAGAGCTGCGCAATGTGCTGAAAAGCGGTTCGGTGGTTTATGTTGCTGAAGATCACGAGCTGCCGCTCATCAACGTTTCCATTTTGGTGCGCACCGGCGATTATCTCGAACCGAAAGAAAAAGCCGGCCTTGCAGCGATGGTTGGCGCGCTACTGCGCGACGGCGGCACGACAACGTTGACGCCGGATTCACTCGACGAGAAAATCGATTTTCTGGCCGCCAATTCTGGCGCGTCGATTTCCAGCACGCAAGGCAATGCGAGTCTCAACATCTTGAGCAAAGATTTCGACGCGGGCATGG
>JBOHQZ010000193.1:0-9222 GCA_050732275.1 bacterium | reverse complement strand
TCTTGGCGCGTCCCCACTCATGAGTCGCCGCGTCAAATTGATTGTACCAAATTTTCCACGTGCCGGTGCGCCGAGAGCTCCAGAAAAGCCAGATGTTGCCGCCGTTGTCTTCAAAAACTGCCGGCTCAGCGTCATCGGCGCGCGGCGTTGCCGGAGGAGGAGATGCGCCAAAGCCCAGCTTGGGTGCGGCATTGGCAACGTCATAAACCTTGAGCTTGCTTTCTTCGTTTCTGACGGCGTAGACTTGTGCACTATTCGTGATGACCCATTCGCTGCCAGGCGCTTGAACGAAAATCGTGGCGCCCGGAACCAGCGTGAAGCCATACCTTTCAAACTCCTCGCGCACCTCTTCCGTAATACTGCCGGTGTCCAACTCCGTGTGGAAACGCAATTCCATGCTGAACAACAACACCGGATCCGGATTCACCGCAAGAAAAGAGGCTTCTCCCGTGGTCGGGGAGGTCAGCCGAATCCTACCCCCATCATTTCGCGCCAGGCCGGGGAAAGTGCGGTTAATGGTATCAGAAGCCTGGGCAGCAGTCGTCTCGGTTGTAAACGCGATCGCTTTCTCCACGCCCTGATCAACGCGTATCACCAGCTTGTAGCCATTTAACCCAAAAGGCTCGGTGCGGCCACTAATTAACGTGGCGGCAACGGCGTCGCTGCCTGTCACGGTGAGTGGGCCACCCAAACCCAGTTTGGTTGCGACCGATGAGCTGGGTAACGTGATAACTGAAGCGACGCCAGTGTGAAGGGAAGTTAGAATAATTTTGCCGTCATCCGTCACTGTCACGGCAACGCCAGGTATCTCATGCTCCAATAATACGATCACCTCGGCAACGGAGGCTTGCGCGATGTTATGAAAATGCTCATTGCGAAAAGTGACAACGCGGGGTATGCCATTGTCGACGGTTATTTCAAATCGGTCGCCATCGGCGAAGGCAAATGGACCGGCAATGGTCCCTCGGGCGCGAGCCGGCCGCGCCGGGCGGCCGGCAGATAGAAGATTGAGCTTGATTTGCGGGAGACGCTTGCCGCCGATTTCCTCATACGCGCTCCAAAACAACCAAAAATTGCCGTCGTTTTTTTGCAGTGCTGCCGGATATTTGTTGATGTCGCCCGCAAAGGTCACGCGCCGCGCCGCCAGCCATCCCGTTTGATCGTAAATTTTGCACCAGAGATGCCACTGATCTTGCGTTGGAACGCCGGCTATAAAGACACGAGCTGGCGACGATGGCGTGCCGGTCGTGGCGGCCTCAGCAGGCGCGGGAACACTCCGGCGGGCGTGACAAAAAAGCCAATGCCGGCCATCTTGCGCCGGCACAGCCGCCGGCTTGCCTTCGTAGGCGACCTCGAGCGTCACCGGTTGCGCCGGCTGCCAAACGTTGCCACGCCGCTCTTTTTCCCAAAGCGTAAGCTGTTCCGGATTATTGGCGCGGAAAACATTGTGCACAAATTCTTTAATCTGCGCGTCCCACGTCACCAGCCGGTTGATGGTGGCGCGCAAATTCGGCGCAATGCCGGTGGTGCGATAATAGTGCGGCGCATATTTGGCTTCATTCCGCTGTTTGGCCAGGCTCAAGGTGAAATCATTTTGCCAGCCGATCCATTCCGCCAGCAACGGCAACAAGTTGCCCTCGATCCGACCAACCTCGGAAAAATTGCGGACGCCGCCGGCCAAACTGCGCAAGAGGTCGAACTGAGAGCCGAACATTTCCACCAGCCTTTGCAGTTGGCCCTTTCTTTCGTCCGCCGAATCGAGCCCCGGTGAATTTGCCAGCGGCGTTGCCGTATCGTGGCGTTGATAAAGCGCCGGCAAATTTTGGTACAAATGTGCCGAGCTTTGATAAGCGCCCGTAGCCATGGCGGAAATAAACACCGACGGAAAATGCGTCGCGCTGTGGTCGTAAGCCACAACGGCATAATAATAAACCGTTTCGCTTTGCAGGCCGGCGTCGGAAAATCGGCCGGCCCCGGCACCCGCGGGAAAGATTTCGTCGTGAAGCGGCGTGGCCGCGCCAATATTCGTCAAATCAAGTTCCGGAAAGGTAAATTCATGCCGAAAAATTTTGACGCCCTTGAAGCCGGGGGCTAGGGGATTGCTCCACGTTAAATCGATTTGCCCGCCGCGCGGATTGGGCTCGGCTTTTAAGCTGCTGACTTGCACTACGCTCCTCCTCCGGAAACGCTAATTTCGAGATCTTCTTGCCGCAGCAAGGGAATTTCGTTTTCGAGCAATTGAATCAATCCATCCCGGGCGATTTCCTGGCTCTCGCCAGCGCGGCGAAACCGGTTGACAAAAACACTGCCCACCCCTTCCAGATTTTCCAGCGCTTCATAAATTTTGCTGAGAAACAGGGTTTGCTTGAAATCCACTTTTTCAAAATCGAATAATTGCTGAACGGCGCGCTCGGCTTCGCCCTTCACGGCCTCATTGCGAAAATGCGGTTGCGCGCCGACCCTGACGCTGATCGCGATGGGAACATAATCCGGGCTTTCTATTTTGACGAAACTGGTGAGCATGCGCTTGTCTTCAAAATAAGCCAGCAGATCGCGCTGCAAAATGTCGGACGGCGCTTCGCCGCTGCCGGTGGGCGCGATATAAAGCTTGATGAGATTCCAACTACTGGCTTCGGCGCGCGCTTTGGAAACGCCGGGGAAAAGCCTGGCCAGATGAACGTAATCTTCCATCGTCACCGCCCGTTGCATCGATGTAAAAACCGTTGGCGCAAATTTGATGGCGTGCTCGATGGATTCTCGCTCGGCGCCGCCGCTCGCCGGCTCGAGATTGGTCACCTTGGCGCCGATCAGTTGCAAAGGCGGCGCTTTGATAATGTTGGTGATCTGGCCGGCGCCGACATTGCCAACCGCGCCGCCACCCACGCGATAGTTGGCGATGAGGCGCGCTCCCGGCAAAGGAATTTGCCCATATTGCCCATCGCCGAAAATCACCGTAGTGACGTCGTTGTCATCTGTCTCAATAGCATAATCCGGATCCGCGTTGCGGCTAAAGGCCAGCGTCGAGCCGATTCGTTCTTGCTGCTCCAAAGCGGCGAGCTGTTCCGGCGTCAAAGCGCGCCGGCTGAACACCAAATTTTTGCGCAAGCGCCAAGGCGGTGTCGGGGGATCTGTTTCTACAATTATTTCAAGGGAATCGCGCAGCAGCCGTGGCTGCGCTAATCTAAAGCGCTGATTGGGTGTGCCATTTGAAGTACCAATGACTTCATTGACGAGGCTCCGGCCTTCACGTACGGGAATGAGGCCCTCCGCCATTTTGAAACCCGGCTTGGCGGAAATGATCGTCAACTTGCTCGAGTCAATCACCAATGGCTTGGCCTCGGTGTATTCGAACGTCACGCTCTTGCGCTCTTTGGTGCTGGGAGTGGCAAACTGATCGCCCTGGCGAACTTCAACGATTTGGTTGACGTTGTTTCCAACGATCAAGCTCAATTTCGCGGTTGCCGGCGCGACCGGCGCCATCTCATAGCCGATCAGCCGCAAATGATTGAGCACGCTGCGACGTTCCTGCGCGGTCGTGAGGAAGGCTTCGTTGGCAATACGGTCTTGATAGTAACTGAGAATATCCGCCATGTAGGCGAAAAGTTCGATCAACACGATGCCGAAATCCGCCTCAGAGCGGTCGGTCCATTCCGGCAGCTTGGCGGGAATGAGATCGAGCAACGCCTGGCGAAAACTGCCGTAATCCCGCGCCAGATAGTCGATGACTTGGCGATTTTCTCTAAGATTGATGGTTGCCATGTTAAAATGCTATCTTGATTTTGTCACGCACCAAGCGGTCGCGCCGGACGAACACCACTTCGACTTGCAGCTCGGCTTCGTGATTTTTGACATTGACATTTTCGACGATGATGTCATCGCCCAACCAGCGCTGCAAGGCTTTGGTCACCGTAAATTCGGTAGTCGCTGCGAGAATGTCGTTGTTGGGATCGAACACGAGATCGCGTAGGCCGCAACCGAACTCCGGCAGATTCACTCTCTCGCCGGGCGAAGTCAGCAAAACCTGAATGATCTTGGCGCGAATGTTGTCGTCGCTCGTGAGCGTACCGACCTGGCCCAGCGCGTTTATGGTGAAAGGGAAGCTGAAGCTGGTGGTGTCCATTTCAGTTCATCACTTTTTATAAAACATGTCCGGTTGTCGGACCACTTTGATTCGTGGTCACCGTTCCAGTTCCCGTGCCGGTAACCGTTGTTCCCGTGACCGTGCCGGTCACAGTTGTCGTCACTGATCCCGAAGTTTGAATGCCGGCGATCTCCATATTGGCTTTAATATATGGAACAATGCCTTTGGCAATCGCATGAGCGAGTTTTCGCCAGCCGTTGCGAATGTTTTCTAAATCTGCCGATTTCAATTTATTCTTTTCATCTGGTAGCATCAAAATGTTATCGAACTGGTCATAAATCGCTTTGCTCATGCCGGAAGGAGGATCTTCGTTGCCAATTTCGAGTGCCATAGAGCAGACGCTGCCTTTTCTTGGTTAATTTGATTTTTCTTTGGTGCGGATGGCTTATTTATCCCAACTTCACGCTCTTAGAAAGAATATCTCCATCAGGAGCTGCTGCAAGAGGGGCTAATCTTGCCAGATCTGCGGGATTTAACGGGCACGGAGCACCCAAATTTCCTATGTGCGTGTGGCTCATCAAGAACGTGATCAGGCCCTCTAAGCAAACCTTTTTCTCTCCGTTCATCTTAATTCCATTCGTTCCCGGGATGCCGCCGCTCAAGCCATCCATTATGATGACGTTGCTATTTTTGTCTTCGACTTGCATACCGCTGCTATCAAGAGTTATCTTGTTGCCATTTTTATCTTCAATCTTGGTGCCATTACTGTCTAGAATGATTTTATTGCCATTTGAATCCTCGATTTTAATCGCCTCGCTGCCGTCTTCATCCGCCAGCTCAATCGTGTGTTTCAAAGTTTTGATCATCTTGCTGGTCGGCGGCGATTGTCCGTCCGCCGGCTGGGGAACTTCCGTCGTTCCGCCCGGCTTGCTCCAAAACGTTCCGACCCAAACCGGATAGTCCAAATTGCCGGCTTCAAATTCAACCCAAACCCCGGCGTCGACTTCCGGAATAAAGAAAAAACCTTGATTGGCGGCGCCGCCATAAGGCGCGCACGGCAACGCCCAGCCGGAAACCACCTCATTCCCCAAAATGCTCGGAACGCGCAAGCGCAGCCGGCCGCGATTTTCCGGGTCCGCATTATCCACCACAAAAGCGCGGTATTTGCCGTAGTAACGATTTTCGATTTTTTCGAGCAAGCGGGCCAATAAATCTTCCATCAGAGCAAACCTCCGAGCAGAGAGCCATTGCCGCCAAAGTCATCCGGCCCGGGCGCCAGCGCATTGCGGCGTGCGGCAAATTTTTGCGTGTACCGCTCGATATTGAAAATGTGTTTGACACCGGTCACGTAATAAATGCCGCTGAATATTTCACCCACGCCTTTGATGGGCACCAACCTTTTTGCTCGTAAAATAGCGCCATATAACCCGCTGTCAATCTCGCCTTTGGCCTCGATAAACCATTCCGCTTCATCAAACAGCGCGCGGCAGAGGTTCTGCATTTCCGGTTGGCTGGTGGCAACCGCATGTTTCACAAACATGCGGGAGGCAATGCCATTCGGCGCTTCGATGGAAAGCGCGCCATCGCGGCCGAGCTGGCTCTGCTCGCCGGTTTCAGCGACGGCATCCTGAAGCTCTTTGCCGATGGTGTCGATCTGATGCATTTCCACCGCGGCCGGGCGCAGCGCGTTCAAACGAGCGTCGAAAGAGGTCAAATTGGTTTCAGCCCCGAAATGCGCCGCCAACACCGGCTGCGGCGATTCGTCTAAAACCGGCTTGCGAAAAAATCCCGTTTCGCCTTGCACAAAACACTCAAACCCGTTGCGTCGCGCCAGCCGCTTGAGAAACTGAATGTCGGTCTCACGCTGGATGATCGTGGCCACCGCCTCATCGTGCACCACACCGGTATCTTCCACTTCCGTGGCCAGATTGTAATTCTGAAAAATCTCGCGGGCAATGTCGCTGTCCGATTTGTTGGGCCAATCCTTGAGCTTTTCTTCCAGGCTCATCAAGCTGGTGGCATCCATTCCGCAGATTTCCAAAAAAGAATTGTTTTCGTCAGGATCGATATGCGGCTTGATCTGGGTAATGTAACCGGTGATCAGCTCCACTTCTTCATCTTCCACATTCGCAGAAATCTTCACTTTTTTCCACAGTTGTACCCGCTCGTCGTCGAGGAAAGTCCACAAGCCGTCTTCCTGCCGCGCCAAAGCCAGCTTCAATTTGAAGATGGCCGCCAAACGGTGATCTTCTTCCACTTCCATTTCGAGCAGCGAAAGGAAAAAATCCAACGCCGGCTCGTCGTCGATGATAATAGTCGCGTTGATCTGGGCCACGGAATCAGCTCTCTCTAACTACACAATTTGGTTCGGCGGCACGATGATCTGGGCGCCGATGCGGGATGCGGTCACGGAATCCGGCAGGAGATCAAAGCCGCTGTTTCTTATTTCCGCCAGCATCTCTTCCCGGAAGTCGGGCCTCATCGCGCTATTGTAAATCACCAGTAAGGTTGTTTCCGTTACAAGGGATTGCACTTGCAGCATGCCTGGCATTGCCTCCAGACGGCCAACCAGAAGCTGCCAATTCGATTTGACCGCCGCATCGTCGAACGTGAAAGCTTCGAGGTTATCGGTTGCCATCGCCCACGCCAACGCCTGCAGGAAATGAAACTGGTGGCTTTGAATCGCCGCGAGAATCGCCTGACGGGTTGACGGCAGCGCGTCATAAATCATTGTGACTGTCGAGGCCAGAAAGTCTTGCACGGCGAGCTCTACAGTTCCTAAAACGTCAAGCGCCGCCATCAGCGCCGCAAAGCGCGTGTTGAAATCGCGCGGCGTCAAGACCAATTTTTCTTCGACAATCGGCCGTTGGTCGAGCAAAGCGACTGGAAAAGCCTGCTGCGGATTGGCATCGCAAATCTGCCACCATTTCGTCGCGTCGCCGTAGTATTTGAACGCGAGCAGATCGAGACGGTCGCCTTCGTGCACCGTGTGCAGGAAGCGTCCCGGCGTGGAAGAGATGAGGCGCAAATCTTTGCTGCGCGACCGTTCTCCCGCCGCATCGACGGGCGTTGATTCCGCTAGACGACGATAACGTGAGCCTTTAATGAACATTTTACGTTTTACTCATTCCATCATTACCCTGGCACAATCGTGTTCGCAATATCACCGATATTAGCCAAATTCAACAACGACATGACTTCCTTGAGCGCCTTGGTGTAGAGGAACGGCAAATTCGGTCCTTCAATCACTTCCAGGCTAACAGTCACCGTGGCGCGAATCGGATTGAGATCGGTGCTGAATTCTTCTTCCTTGATCGTCATGCTTTTGATATCGACCGGCAGCACTTTTTTCCGCCCCCAAACGAAAAGTATAATGGGCGGATTTCTAGAATTGTCGGCAAAACTGAAGCTGTTCGTCGAGCCGCCCAAAAGCGCCGCCACCGCGCCGCCGAGGAGGCTCTGGCTCTTTGGCAGCATCATCAATTCCAGCGTTGAAAGCTGTGGCGCAATGCCGAATTGCTCGGTGATGGTATCACCGTCGTTCAGCTTGTCGGTGGCATCGAGCCGAATATCAAAATTCATCGTTTCCCGGTTTACGATAATAGTCGTCTGGCCGGGACGAAAATTAAATAACGAGCTGCCGGAAATTTTCTTAAACAAGTCCGTGCCCTGCGCCTCGAGTTGTGCCGCCATTCTGGCTGCCGCCGTTTCGGGAGTATAGACCGAGGTCGTGCGGCTGCGGTTGATCATCATCGGGTTGAATTGAAAGACCACGATCAGCGGCGGCAGGCTGATGCCGAACTCCACGAAGGCGCCGCGCAAAATCTTGGGTTGAATCGGTGAACCGCTGGGCATGAATTAGCTCGCCATTTTGAGTTTCACAAACTCTGCAACAAGGCGCGAACAACCTCGGTGGCGCTCGCGCGCGCGATGGCTTCATCGTCCATCGTACCAAATGAGACCCGCACGGCCGGAACTTCCAACTGCTCAATGGTCATCTCCGCGCCGAGATGCTGCAGCTCTCTTTCCATTAATTCCTGCACGTACGCGAAAATCAGGCGCGAGATGTTTTCCGCGCGCTGCGAGTCGTTTTCACCATTCACGAACGACAGACGCACGTCTTTCATTTCCACGCGCGGATAGGCCGTCACGTCTTCTCCAATCAAGTCAGAAATCCTGCAAGTGCGTTTGATACGGCGCAAACTCGGTCGCGGTGCAAAGGCGGCCGATTTTTTCAAATTCGCGCTTGGTGGCGTGAATCAGGTGCGCCATATTGATCACGCCGGAATTTTCCGCCGCGAGAAAAGCCGCATTGACGACGATGTTCTTGATATTGCCGCCGGTGAGGTTGAAGCGGCTCGCGAGAAAATTGAAATCAATATCCTCGGCCCGCGGCGCCGGCGGCGGAAAATGCTGCTGCCAAATCCGATAACGCTGGCTTTCGTCCGGAAACGGAAACTCCACTGCAAAGTGCATGCGCCGAAAAAAAGCGTCGTCGATGTTCTTGCGGAAATTGGTGGCCAGAATCGCCAGGCCCTCGAATTCTTCCAGGCGCTGCAGCAGATAATTGATCTCGATATTGGCGTAGCGGTCGTGCGCGTCCTTCACCTCCGAGCGCTTGCCGAAGAGCGCATCCGCCTCGTCGAAAAACAAAATGGCGTTGCTGGTTTCCGCTTCCTGAAAAATTTTGCTCAAATTCTTTTCGGTCTCGCCGATGTATTTGCTCACCACCGTGGAAAGATCGATTTTGTAGATCTCCAATTGCAGCGCGTTGGCGATGATCTCGGCGGCCATGGTTTTGCCGGTGCCGCTTGAGCCGTAGAACAGCACGCAGAGTCCTTTGCCGAGCGAAAATTTGCGGCCGAAATCCCAATCCCCATAGACTTTGGCGCGGTGCTTCACCTGCGCGCAAATCTCACGAAGCTGGGCGATGGCGTGGCGCGGCAAGGTGATGTCGGCCCACGAATGGTGCGGCGTCAGTTTGCGCGCCAAAGCGCCGAGCTTCTGATTGGATTGTGCGCGGCAACCCTGGCGCAAATCTTCCATTGTCGCCACGGCGTTCTCGCCCGCGCGCAGTTGCGCCTGATTGTGGGCGGCAATCAAGGCGTCTTGCATTTGTCCCGGCGTCAAACGAAATTTTG
>JBOHQZ010000192.1:0-9269 GCA_050732275.1 bacterium | reverse complement strand
GGCGAAGCCGCCTTGAATGCTGGCGAGCGCAAGGGTGGCACGATCCGGCAACGCTAGCAATCTTTGCAAAGCACTCAAGGAGAGAATGAATTGGTCGTCTTCGTTCTCGCCTGTACGAACTATACCGGCAAGACGGAAGCTTGCTGTGATACCCGTAGTCGGCGCGTGCAACGTCACTGATTGACCGACGGTCAAACCGAGCTTGCGCGCCACCGCTTGTCCGGCGAGAATTTCTTCATCGTGCAGTCCCGTCAAAAGCGGTTCGATTTCCCAGTAGGAATTTACTTTTTTCATCGCGGCGAGATCGGTGCCGAGCGCCACGACCGGCGTTGCGTTTTTTAAGCTCGCATCGGCCGCAAATTTGACGATGCCATAAAGAACGGGAGCGAGTCCGCGCACCGTGTCTCCCGATGCCGGCCAGCGATATCGGGTCACTGCACTGACAGAGATCGTGCGATTTTCTCCACTTTCTTTCGGCGCAAGGGCCAGATTGGCGCCGTAAGCGCGCAGCTCAACGTTGATTTTGGCGCCGGTATCAGCACGAATGGTCAACAAGGCGGCGGACACGGCGGTTGCGATGACGACGGCGAGAAAGGCGGCGAAGAGCCGGCTATCGCGGCCACGAAAGGATTTGAGTAAGATGCGGGCAAACACTTCTATATCGATTTCTGATTGCAGATTACGGATTGCGAAATTTCTTGAACGAGCAACCACTTAAAAACAGTGATTGACGCAAGTTCATGCCCTTAGCAAATAGAACAATAATCTTGAAAAAGCATGGAGCCCAATGTCACTAACTTTTAAAGAACATCATGACAAAAAATGTAGGCCAGAAAAATATTTACGGCGTATTGTCGCCTCACTGTGGGCATTTTTTGATGATACACAAGCCCATGTTCTTGTCCTTCATTTTTCTGCCATTGTTTTTGAATGGTTTTGCCAAAATCGTTTTGTCCTTCTAAAAAGTTAGCAGCATTGGACTGGCAGTTTGCCCTACGCGCTGTGCAACACCACTACCGGATCGAACTTGAAGGCTTTGCGCAGCGGCAACAAGCTGCCGAGCATGGCGATCAGCATCGCGATCAGCATCGCGACCGGCAAGGAGAGCGGATTAAATTGCAGCGCATCGCCGAAAATCTGTTGGGAAATTTGTTGGGCGATCAAATAGCCCAAGACGCTTCCCAGAACGCCGCCGCATAACCCCAGCAGCAAAGCTTCACCGAGAAAAACGCTCGAAATCTGGCGGGACTCGGCGCCGAGGGCGCGAAACAGCCCGACTTCTTTGCGGCGCTCGAGCACGGTCGTGGTCATCGTGCTGGTAACGCCCAGGATCGAAGTGCAAAATATGGCCAGCGCAATGAGAAACATCAAAAGCGAAATTTTGCGCAGGATCGCCCCTTCGCCTTCAGCCACCTGCCGAACGATGCGCACCTCGGCATCCGGGATGGCTTCGCGCAATTGCTGGGCGATCGAGCTGACATATGGCGAGCAGTACCAACGATCGTATTCCTCACGCGTCATTTGCGCCATCGGCTTGCGCGCGAAGTCGTCTTCCGGATTCGTGAGGGCGCTGACCAAAATTTTTTTGATTTTTCCGGGCTGCCCGGTGAGCTGCTGCACGACTTTCAGCGGTGCAAAAATTTGATGTTCCTCCGCGCCGCCGGTGTTGACGATACCCCGAATCAGAAAAGCTTCACGCCGGCCATTGACTTCGAGGTGGATAGAATCTCCGATGGCGGCATTAAAACGGCGGGCAATCTCGGCGCCGATCATGATTTCATGTTGAGATTCGTCACTCACCCACGCGCCGTTGACTTGCCAAAAGCTCGCCACGTGAAACAAACCGGTGCGAAAACCCGGCTGCTCTTGCAACGGTATCGCTTTGTCGAACCACGTTCCGACCAGCGTGAGGAGTTCGTGCTTTTGCGGCAATCTCACGACCGCCGCGCGTGTCTGCAGCTCCGGCACAAAACCGAGAATGTTATGCCGCCAGAAAATTTCCTTGATCTGCGGCAATTCGGACTCCTCTAACAAACCGCCGGTGAGCAGCGCCGAATAATCCACGCCGGCGATTTCCATGGGCAGGGTATCTTCCTGCGGAAGCATAACGAGATTCGCGCCGTAACGCTTAAGCTCGCGGCTGATCTTGTCGCCAATGTTAATCGCGACGCTGAGCAGGCCGGTGGCGATGCCGGCGCCCAAAGTAATCGCCGTCAACGCGATGAGCTTGCGCCTTTTGCCGCGAATGAGAGATTCGCGCAGGATGCGGAGTAACATTACGGCTGCCTGAAATACTTCATCCCGTCACGCAAGTCATCAACCATAATGCGAAGCGTATCCGCTTGCACCGTGTGCGCGAGCGGAATCGGATTGCAGCCGCCGCCGAGGCCAATCGTTGCGGGATTGATTTCCGCAACGCAATTCATACAAAAGATCGCGCCGGTCTCTTGATAATAGCCTTGATCGCCGCAATTATCGCACGCATCGAACGCCACGCCGAGCCGGTCCGGAACGATTTTTACTACGAAGAAGCGTAAGCGTTTGCCGTTTTCACCAAAGCTGAAACGGTGCAACAAGCCGTCATTCAACCCGGCAAGCGGCAGCACCACCACGCCGTTTTGCGCCGCCACTGGCTCCGCCGGGGAAAGCGCTATCGGCCCGCGGGCGTAAACGAAATCGAGGCATAAAAAGCTGATGATGGCGATTCCCGCGACGCCGGCGAGGCGCTGCCAGCGTTGTTGGCGCCGCGCTTGCGCCATCAGCTTGCGGCGCCCGGCGGGATTATTGGCCGAGGCCGGTACGCCGGCCAATGCCGGCTTCACATTCGACGGCGTCAGAAAAATGAACAACGGCAGGCCGAGAATGGCCATCACAAAAAAAACGTTGTTACGCACGATCGGCCCCACCATTGCCATTGCTGCGGTCGAAGTCGGCAGCACGCCAGCCTCGGAAAATTCATGATACGAATTGATCAGCAGTTGCACGACGAAGATGCCCAACACGATATTGGTAACGCGAAAAAAGCGCGGCAAATCCACCCGCACGCTGCCTTTGATGAACAACACCGCGAAAATCGCCGCAATGACGAGGCCGAGAATGCCGCCGATAAAGCTCCAGATTGCGGAAGTGGTCAGCGAGATCGCGCCCAAAAAGAGCACGGTTTCGACGCCTTCGCGCAGCACCATGATGGCGGCGAATGCGAACAAGCTCAATGCCGCCAGGCGACTCGATTTATTGGAGAGCAGAACGTCGATTTTCGTTTGAATGCCTTGCTTCAAGCGATGCGCGTGATGGTGCATCCAGATCATGAACGTGCCGACAAAAACGGCCGCTACCAACATCACCATGCCCTCATAAGCCTCCTGGTTGATGGTAATGCGCTGAAACAACACGGCCAATAACGCCGACAAGACAACAGCCGCCACCACGCCGGCAATGACATGTTTGCCCAACTCCGGGCGCCCGATTTTTTGCAGATAGGCCAGCACGATGCCAACAATCAATGCGGCCTCAATCCCCTCACGCAGCGTAATAATGAGTGCCTCGAACATGCTTCAAACCTTTCAGCAGCCCAGACTACCAACGGCTCGTGGCAAACAACCGCCAATTTGTAGCTTGCTGTTCATGTTAATAAGTTAATCCTGTGAATTTTAAAACTGCACAAATGCGAATCATTCTGATTATCAAAAACAATAACTTAGCGCAATTTTAATATATGAGATTTTCTGCAAAAATCAAGTCCTTTTCAGGAAAAGACTGCGCAAAAGCGGGGATTTGCGGGTATTTCTATAGTTGTAATCGGACCGCACGATAGCGCAACTTCGCACATAGCGATTTCCCAAAGCCGGAAAGCCTACGGCTGTATGCCGCCCAACGCAGCTCTGAGGACTTCATCGTTTTGTATGATCCAAAAATCCAATAGCACTGCAAGCCGAAAAACTGCAACAAGTCATCAGGATGAATCTCGCGCCGATGAGCAACAGGGCAACCACAGCCCGGTAAAAGTTATATCGGTGGCTGGCGGCAAAGGTGGCATCGGCAAAACGATGATCTGTGCCAGCTTGTCGATGGCCCTGGCGGAGTCGGGTCTACGCGTGACACTGGTGGATGCCGATCTTGGGGGCGCGAATCTGCACACGGTGCTCGGCTTGTACATGCCCAACAAAACGCTGCACGATTTCATCCAACGCCGCGTTAAAACGCTTGAAGAGACCGCGATTTCCACACCCATCGAAGGACTCAAGCTCGTATGTGGCGCGCCCGGCATCGTCGGCTTCGCAAACATTGCGCATTGGGAAAAGCTGAAAATGATTCGCCATCTGCGCAAGCTCGAGGCGCAATACGTGGTGGTGGATATCGGCGCCGGCATGTCATTGAACGAAATCGATCTGTTCAACTCCGGCGATGTCACCATCGTGGTGGCGAATCCCGAGCCGACCTCGATTCAAGAGTGCTATAATTTTTTGAAAGTGGCGATCTTTCGCCGGCTGCGCCGCGAGTTCAACGATTCGCATATCGTGCAGGAAATGCTCGACCGCTGCAAAGATCCCAGCCATGCCAACGACAAGCGCTTGCTGACCGAGATCGGCGACGAGATTTTGCGCCAGGATCGTCGCGAGGGCGTGCGCTTTTTCAAAGCCGTCAACGACTTCGCGCCGAAGCTGATCCTCAATCGCGTGTTCGAATATGAGGAAACGCGCGACGGCCTGGCCCTGCAAATCGCCGCACAGGACATGTTGCAGGTCAAGCTCGAATATTGGGGCTACATGAGCTACGATCCCGCCATCCCGCAGGTCGTGCGCGAGATGCGGCCGCAGGACATTCTGGCGCCGGAGTCGCTCAATCGCCAGCGTTTCATGATGATGATCCGCAAATATCTGCTCGGCGAAAATTTGCGCTATCGCAATCCCGGCGCGCGCGTCATCCTGCCGATTCTCAAAAAACTGAACGGCACGAACGTCGTCAACCGGATGTGCTCCGTGCAATGCCCGTTGTGGGGCAAATGTCCCTTGGAAGAAGGCGGCCTGCCGTGCCGCATGCCGGACGATGAGTTCAATGACAAGCTGGCAAAAATGGGGCTGCGGGGAGCTAAATTGTTGATGCCAGAGGTGCGGCTGTAGAAAAGTGGCAGATTATTTTTATACAAGCAACACGACCATTCTTAAGTTTGTCTCCACCATAATTTTTGAAAGCCTCTCCAACAATTCCTTCGCTCTCTCCCGCAGCCATGAAGCCGGTAAAACTTCTGCCTGAAAATCGTTCTTGACTATTTGCCAGGATTTGTTTACTTTTTTCACCAAAGCAGCTTGCTTCAACATGGCTCTCCAACCCCAAAGAGTTTTGACTTTCAAGTTCGGTAATGTTCTTCAGCCTGAACTCATTCCCCTGCCCTCTTCTCTTGGGAAGAGAAGGGGGAAAAGCGGGTTTGAAGCTCTGAAATTCCCTTCTCTTAAAAAGAGAAGGGAATTTAGGGGATGAGTTCTGATTTGTTCATTACCGAATTTGATCGTCAAACTTCATAAGAGCAAGCCGCCGACCCCGTTCAATTGCGATGTGCGTTGGTGAAGACAGATATGCTACTTCGATCATAACGACATTGCTTTTCAAAGCGATAACAGGTATTCCCTCAGTGAAGGGGGGTAGCGCAGACATCTTGTCTGCAGTCTGGAAGACTGCGCTACGATTTTCCCCCTGTGACTGAGGCATTACGATAATAGGTGTTGAGACAAAATGAAGACGATCAAAATCTTCTTAGCCTCGTCAGCAGAGCTGAAAAGCGATCGCGAGCAGTTTGAAATATTCATTAACCGCCAAAACAACCGGTGGGTGGATCGCGGCGTCTTTCTAAAATTAATTATTTGGGAAGGTTTTCTCGATGCCATGTCGCAGACGCGTTTGCAAGATGAATACAATAAAGCCATCCGCGAATGCGATCTGTTTGTGATGCTGTTCTGCACCAAAGTGGGGAAATATACCGCAGAAGAATTTGAGACGGCGTTCGGCCAGTTTCAAGCGACGAGCAAACCGCTGATCTTCACTTACTTTAAAGATGCCGCAATCAGCACAGGCAGCGCGAATAAAGATGATCTGCTCAGCCTTTGGGCCTTTCAAGAAAAACTCAAGCAGCTTGGGCATTTTCAGACGGTGTATAAAAACATTGAAGGGCTGCGCGAGCGTTTTGACAACCAATTGGATAAACTGGCGGACGACGGCTTCATCGGCGGCAAGGCCGTCAATGACTTCGCACCGCAGTACGCGACCACCAAGTCTTCCGGCGAAAGAAAAATCCCCCATAACCTTACCAAGCCGCCTTTTTTGCCCGAAAAGTTCCTGGGGAGAGCAGAAGAATTGCAGGCGATAAAAGACAAACTCTTTGCCGGAAACCATCTGTTGCTGTTGGTCAATGGCGAAGGCGGCATTGGCAAAACCTCGCTGGCCTCGCACTATTACCACACGTATCAAAACGAATACGCCCACGTGGCGTGGCTCTTGAGCGGAAAAAATATTGCCAATGCCCTGCTGGCCCTGGCCGGCTCGCTGGCGCTGAAATTTGAAGACACCATGCCCCCGGCGGCACGGCTCGATCTTTTGCTCACCGACATGGCCGAGCTGGCTGGCCCGTGCCTGTTGGTCATTGACAATGCCAATGAGCTGGACGATTTAGAGACGAATTACCTCAACCTGCGCCGTTGCCCCAATTTTCACGCCCTGCTCACCACGCGCATCACCGAATTTAGCCAGGCCGAGAGTTACAGAATAGACAGCTTGCCCGAGGCCGAGGCCCTGCAGCTCTTTCGCACACACTATCCCGGACATAGGGGGCAGGAAGATGCGCTCTTCAGACAAATACGCATCGCCGTCGGCGGCAACACGCTGGTGATCGAGCTGCTGGCGAAAAACCTGCACAGGCTTAATCGCCTGAAAACGAATTACTCGCTGACCAACCTTCTCGCTGATCTGCAACAAAAAGGGATGCTCGCTCTGCGGGAGAGCCACGCGGTCAGCACCGGTTACCAAACTGCCGGCAGCTTGCGCAAAGAAAAACCCGCAGCTCTTTGAAAACTGTGCGGCGCTCATTGCTACATTGAATGAGAAACTTCAGTATGAACTCGGCACCGGGCATTTTCTGAATTCCACCTACGCCGAAGCCGCTGTCTTCGCCCGCTATGCTGAAACTGTTGTAGCCGCTTTTTCGGAAGCAAAAAACGAAATTGCCATTCTCTGCGATAGAATCGGCAGCTACCACAAAACCACCGGAAATTTGGACAAAGCTTTGGGGTTTTTTGAAGAATATAAGCGTTTAAAAAAAGAACTCTATGACGCCGACCCCAACAATGTGCCCTTTAAAAACGGCTTGGCGATTTCCTACGAAAAACTGGGTGACACGCACACCGCGCTGGGAAATTTGGACCAGGCTTTGAGGTTTTTTGAAGATGAAAACGACTTGTTCAAAAAACTCTATGGCGCCTACCCTAACAATGTGGCCTTTAAAAATGGTTTGGCGGTTTCATATATCAAGCTGGGCTCCATCTTCACACCCTACGCTGAGCCAGGCGCCAAAGCGCAAATTTCTGCTCATCAAAGCCTTTGAGCTGCGTTTCCAGAGATTCGAGGCGGATGCTCTCGGTGTGCTGCTCCAGCCACACTATCACTTCCGGATCATTCCGCACCGGCGTTGAAATGATTATATTATTTCCCGAAGATTGTCCTTCCAAACGCGCCGCAATATTGATCGTCGAGCCGAAATAATCCAGCCGGTCGTTGAGCGTCACTGCGATGCAAGGGCCATAATGCACGCCGGCTTTCAGCGGCAATGGCCGGCTGCCGTCCGCCGGGCTGGCCAATTTTTGCTGCGCCGCGAGCAGCGCGCGCAGCGCCGAAACCGGCCGGCGAAATACCGCCATCACCGCGTCGCCAATCGTTTTGACGACGGCGCCTCCTTCGGTTGCAATCGCCTCCTTCAAAATGTCGAAGTGGTTCAACACGCAGCCGAATGCCACCGCGTCGCCGATCTCGCGGTAAAGCTTGGTCGAGCCGCGCAAGTCAGTGAATACGATCGCCAAGCTTCCCACTGAAAATTCTTCGCCGGGGCGCAGCGCCTCGCTGGCAAAAAGATCGCGAAAGAGCTGCAAGGCGATGACTTCGGCAGCAGTCACAGCCTGGTCGCTCCACGTCATGCGCTCCAGGATAAAAAGCTGCTCGCGCGGCGTGGCATTTTCAAAATGCAGCTCCGGTTGGGTTGATAGGCTGATCTCGTGATCGGGCCAGCCATTCGCCTCGGCGCGAAATATGGCATTGGCAGAGCCGTTCTTGGCGACGGTAAGATACTGGCCGCCAGCCAGCTCGATGGTGCGCAAACGATAGCGACCGGTTTCGAGCGCCAACGTCACTCGACGCTGCGCGCCGGCAGGCAATATTTGCTGCGCCACGATATGCGGGGTGATTTGCGGCCCGCCGACGCAAAATTCGCTGGCTTCGATCTCGCGTACCGCCGGCGAAGGACGAAATGTCAATTCCACCGATCGCTCGAAATTCGCAGTGAAATCGATGTTGCAGCTTTCGCAATGAACTTGCGATTTCAAATCACGCAGCGCCGTACTGCTTTCTTGAGCGCCGCGGCAAAGCGGGCAAAGCAGCTTCCAGCGAAATTCGAGCAAGCCGGCGCGCGTGGCCATCAAACAGAGCTCGAGCACGCTGCGGCGAGACGCTTGCCACAAATCCGCCAAAGCATAAGGACGCAACTGCGCCAGCGTGAATTCGTCGGCGGTTTCAATCGTTTCCACCAAACGCCCGACGAGAGCAGCCGAAGCGCCTTGCGCCAACAGCGCGTCGCGCAAACTCGCGAGGCGCTCGCGTCCACCGGGAGCAAAGTGGGCGTTTGCAGGTTGCATAATGGCCGAAATGCTGCGCGCCGTCATTTGATCATATCGCCGAATCGTTGTATCAAAACTGTGCGCGCTCAACACGCCGATTTGCACCGGAATGGCAATCAGCCCGAACCAATTTCGCGGCTGTGCCCAAACTTGATAGATGAGACGGCTGCCGTCTGCAATTGGTGCCAATTCTACGAGCACTCGCATGGTCGTGATCGGTCCGGTGAGGTAACGTCTCATTACGCCGAAGCGGAAGGGACGGATCCACTCAAAAGGCTCTTCTTCCCATTCGACGGCGAAGCCTAAACGTATGAGCCGCAAGCGCCGGCGCGCATTCGTCAACTTGACGCCGGCATCAGCACGACGCTCGATTGCCGGTACGCCGGTGTCATGATT
>JBOHQZ010000191.1:0-9271 GCA_050732275.1 bacterium | reverse complement strand
CAAGCCGTGAAGTTGATTTGTTGGTGGCGCCGGAACATCTGTCATTGCTCGCCAAGACCCTGGCTTCGAGGGGCTTCGTCACTCTTCCTGCGTGGGGACACGCACCGCATCACTTTTTTGTGGCCTACGACCGCGCTCACGGCGCCTGGCTCAAGTTCGACGTGGTGACGGACTTGCGTTATGGCAAGCCTTTTCGAACGCTGCGCGTTGACTTGACGGCGAGCTGTTTGCGCCAACGCCAGCGCCGCGAATTTACGCACGTGTTGTCGCCGGCGGATGAATTTTTCACGCTGTTTTTGCACTGCCTGCTCGACAAAGGCGACTTTCGCGAGGCGCGCCGCGAGCGTCTCATTGAATTGCGCCGGCAGATGGCTCGCGATAAAATGATTGAAACAAAAGCTGCCGAATACGTGGCCCGCTATTTGGCGCCGGCTATAACCTGGGAAAAAATCGCGCAGGCAATCGATGCGGATGATTGGCCAACGCTCACAAAACGTCGCACCCAAGTTGCCCGCCGCCTTTTGGGGCGTAATCCGCTACTAGGCGCATGGCGATACATTGTCGCCGCCGTGCTGCGCCGGATCAAAATTATCTCCTTTATTATGGGCCACCGCGGATTATCGGTGGCGCTTCTCGCTCCGGACGGCGCCGGCAAATCGACGCTCGCCAAAGAATTGACGCGTGATCTGTATCTGCGCGGGCGTTTAATTTATATGGGCACCAACATCGAAGCCAGCACCGTCGGCTTGCCGACCACGCGCTGGCTGCACCAAAGCCTGAAAGCCCGCAGCAACGGCAAATTTAAAAAGGTGAAACCGAGCCGGCTCGTTCTCAAAGGTCTCAGCTTCGTCAACCGCCTCGTCGAGCAATGGTATCGCGCCGGCGCCGCGATCTACCATTTGATGAGCGGGCGCTTGGTGGTGTTCGATCGCTATTTCTACGACTCGTGGATCAACAAGCGTTTCAATACCCCGTGGAAACGTCTGCGCCGGAAATTGTTCGAATCGATCTGTCCGACGCCGGACCTCGTGATTTTGCTCGATGCGCCCGGGCAATTGCTCTACGATCGCAAGCATGAGCACACCCCGGAATGGCTTGAGAGCCAGCGCCGCGCTTATCTGGCCTTAAAAGATAGTCTTCCGCAAATGCGCGTCATTGACGCCACCAACCAGGCCGAAGAAGTGAAGCGGGAAGTCACGGCAATGATTTGGCATCAGCGGCTATTGCAATTGCAAAACGGGGCAACGCGGACAAACCACAAACAAACCAGCGGCAACCGCGAATGGACGCGAATTGACGCGAATGAAAAAATTAGCGGCCATTAGCGTTGATTAGCGGTTTAAAAAAGACCATAACCAGGTATCAATTGGAAACCGACATTAAAGAACCCCAAAAAGCTCAAGACCCTGAAAAGTCCGGAAGCAAAAGCAAAGTCAAAGGCAAACGCGACACGACCCGCAAGCAAATCCGCGGCTCCAGCTTGCTGCTTGCCGGCAAGCTGCTCTCCATGGGCATCAATTTCGCTTCGCAGGTGTTCATCGTTCGCTACCTTTCCACCACCGACTATGGCGCGTGGGCCTACGCGTTGTCGGTCGTCGCCTTTTTCCAGAACATCGCCGTCTTCGGCCTCGATCGCGGCATCACCCGCTTCATTCCGATCTATCACGAAAAGGATGAATACAACAAGCTTTTCGGCACGCTGATTTTGGTCTTCGGCTCCATCCTGCTGGCGTGCGGCCTCGTCATCGCCGCTTTTTACGCGGCGCCCGAACAAGTAGCGCGCTTGGTCAAAGACAAAGATCAGCCGCTCACGCTGCTGTTCATTATGATCCTGCTCATCCCTTCGGAAGCCATGGATCACTTGCTGACCGGGCTGTTTGCCAGCTTTGCCAAGCCGCGCGCCATCTTTTTTCGCAAGCATCTGCTCGGCCCGTTGCTCAGATTCGGCGTCGTTCTGCTCTTGATGACGTTTAACAGCAGCGTCATCTTTCTCGCGTATGGTTATCTCGCCGCCAGCGTGCTCGGCGTGCTCATTTACAGCGTGCTGCTCTTCCGCCTGATGCAAAAGGAAGGCCTTTTTCAGCATTTTCAGCTCAAGGCGATGATCATTCCGGCAAAAGAAATTTTCGCTTTCACGCTGCCGCTGCTGTCTTCGGATCTCGTGAATATTTTGACCCATTCCGCGGATACGCTGCTCTTGGGATATTTTCACGATCCGACGCAGGTGGCTTTGTATCGCGTCGTTTTGCCAGCGGCTCATTTCAACAAATTGGTCATGACCAGCTTCGGCTTTCTGTTTACGCCGCTGGCGGCCCGGCTGCTCGCCAAAAATGATTTTCAAGCCATCAACGATCTTTATTGGCGCACCGCCGTTTGGATCGGCGTGTTGAGCTTCCCGATTTTTGCTCTGACGTTTTCCATGGCCAAACCCTTGACCCAGTTTCTTTACGGCGAGCGTTACATCGACTCATGGGTTTTCCTGCAATTGATTTCGTTCGGTTATTATTTCAGCGCCGCGCTCGGCTTCAACGGCTTGACGCTGAAAGTTTTGGGCAAATTGCGTTATATCGTCACCATCAACGTCGTCGCTGTTATCGTCAATGTCGCCGTCAACCTGCTGCTCATTCCCAAGTACGGCGCGCTCGGCGCGGCGATCGGCACCACCGGCACGATGGTGGTACACAACATTTTCAAGCAAGCCGGTTTGCGCCTGGCCTCGGGCATCAGCGTTTTTGATCGGCATTACCTGCCGTTTTACCTGATCATCGCCGGCAGCGCCGTAGCGCTGTTTCTCGTCACGCTTTTCTTTTCAGAAAATATTTATGTCGCCGTGCCGTTGGTGGCGCTTGCCTCGATATTCGTTATTCGAATGTGCAAAGACAAGCTCAAAGTGGAAGAAACATTTCCGGAGCTTTTGAAGCTGCCATTGATGAAGTGGCTTTTGAAGTGAGGCTGGTTGTCCCGAAGGGACATTTGAAAATAGCCCAGAAATTTATTTCTGGGAAATGTGACATAACAATGTTTCCAAGTCCCGCAAGGGACGATTGAAAAAACCGTCTGAAATATTATAACCATCGTGTTCTCATGCGTCCCTTGTGGGACTGGCGAGGTGATGATGGGCGATGTTTCTGGCGAGGTGATGATGGGCGATGTTTCCCAACAATAAATTGTTGGGCTATTGTCGGCTGTCCCTTCGGGACACGATTTTCGGTAAACCGTTTTCTTAACGAGCACGCACTCATTTTGAAATAAAATCCTTTTGAGTGCAACTCGTTTACAGCAACTTTGTGTTTTAGGTTTATGAAAACTCAACACCTCCTTTTCATAGCCATATTAAACCTGGCATTTTACACGGCAACGTCATGCCACGCCCAAACCGGGATTTGGACTTCTGCCGCAGAGCTTGCCACGATTCCAACCTCCGGATTGGCTTGGGACGCCGTCTTGCTCGGTGCCAGCCAGGATTGCTCGCATCCGGATGTCGCCAATCAAGATGACGACACGAACGTTTATGTTCTCGCCGCGGCTATCGTCTACGCGCGAACCGGTGATGAACGGTATAAAGATAAAGTGGTTGCAGCTTGTGAAAAATTAGCCGCCAAAGGGCATCCAGGCGGCAAGACGTTGGCGTGGGGAAGAGAGACCGGCGCTTACGCGATGGCCGCAGATCTCGCCGGCTATCGCACCCCGGCATTCGAAGCCTGGCTGCGCAACATGGCCGAGACATACAAAGCCGAGGATAAACGCACGCTGCGCAAAATGTTCGAGAACCGGGCGAACAATTGGGGCTCGCACGCTTTCGGCGCCTTGTGCGCGATTTATCGTTATCTCGGCGACAAAACGGCTCTCGCGGCGATTCGCGAGTATTGGATTCGCGGCGCCGTTGGCCCCAATCCGGGATTCAAATATGATGGCGATGATTTGTCGTGGCACGCGGATGAAAATAATCTGCGATTGTTCAATCCCAAAAACGCCACGAAAAAAGGCATGAATATCGACGGCGCCATACCCGATGATATGCGGCGTGGCGGCTCTTTTCAGATGCCGCCGCAATACACCAATTATGCCTGGGGTTTTATGCAGGGACAAATCATGGCCGCGCGCATACTCGAGCGCGCTGGCATGACGATTTGGGCTGTTGGCGACAGCGCGCTCTATCGTGCAGCATATTGTCTGCAAGTCCGATTCGAAAACCAATACGGTGGCTGGGCCGCCAAAGGCGACGACGAGTGGATGCTGTCATTTTTGGATCAAGCTTATGGCACCAAGTGGTCTGCAAAACAAAAAAACCTTTGGGCGCACGGCAAGAACGCCGGTTGGGGATACGTTACACTTGCAACGAAATCTGCTAACCCATGAAAACTGTTGACAGTTCCATGCCGGTTCCCGCCCATACCGGCCGCGGTAAAACACTCGTCTTGATCGCCTCGGTGCTTACCATGGTTTGCGCCGTCGTCTATTTCGCTTCAAAAGGCAAAATCATCCTATTGCTCGCGGGCGGCGTTGCGCTTGCCGCGAGCTATGTTTTGTTTCGCTCGCCCGAGCTGGCGACGCTGGTTTTTGCTTTCGTGCTTTACACCAATATGCCCGTGGTCGGCGTGCAAGTCCATCGCGTGCCGACCATCGTTGCTGCCGCCAGTTCCTTGCTCCTTGTCCTGCCGCTGGCCAACTATCTCATCCGGCGCCGCGAGCGCTTGATCGTCGATCGCGCCTTTTTTCTCATCTTGATTTACTTTGTTGCGTTCCTCGCCTCGGCGTTGTTTGCGAAAGATATGACTATCGTGTTCAATGAAATCGCCAACTTCCTGCTCGAAGGGCTGGTTCTCTATTATTTGCTCATCAATGTGATCCGGGAGCTGCGGACGTTGAAGCGGACGATTTGGGCGCTGCTCCTGGCCGGCAGTTTACTCGGAAGCCTCTCGCTTTTTCAAGAAGTGACGCGCACGTACAGTAATTCGTACGGCGGCTTCGCTCAAAAAAGCGAAGACCTCGACATGGATCAGGTCAATTTTGAGGAGTACGGCGGGTCGCGCCGCGCCGGCGGGCCGTTCGGCAAAGAGAATCGCTATGCGCAGGTTATGCTGGTGATTTTTCCGATGGCGCTTTGCATGTTTTACATCGCACCTTCACGAAAATTGAAATTCCTGGCGCTAGGCGCGGCCGGCCTCATTTTGGGCGGCATCGTTCTCACTTTTTCGCGCGGCGCTTTCGTGACGCTGGCGGGCATGATGGTGATCATCGTCTTTCTGCGATACGTGCGGCCGGCGCAAGCTCTCGGCGGCGCGGCGTTGCTGGTGTTGGCTATCATCGTTGCCCTGCCGGAGTACGTCGAGCGCATCAGCACCGTGGGCAATCTGTCCAATCTCGCTTCTCGGGGCGACGGGGCGATAGAGGCCGACGGCTCTTTGCGCGGCCGTTTTGCCCAAAATCTCGCGGCGGTCGTCGTGTTTCTCGAACATCCGGTGTTGGGTGTCGGCCCCGGACAGTTCGCAAAATTTTACTCGCAGAGGTATGGGAATGAGATCGGAACGAAGCGTCTCCACAGCAACCGCCGCGCCCACAATCTGTATTTGGAAATCGCCGCGGATATGGGCATGATCGGCCTGATTACCTTCATGACGATTCCTTTGTTCATGGTGCGCCGGCTTTGGCAACTGCGCCGCCGCTTGCGTGATATCCGCCCCGACCTCGCGCATTTGGCGACGGCGATTTTGCTCGGCATCTTCGGTTATTTCGGCACGGCAACATTTCTGCACCTGTCTTACCAGCGCTATTATTGGTTTTTATTAGCACTCGCCGGCGCAACGATTCGAATTTTTGATTTGGAGTTGGCGGCAAGCCCGTCACCAGAAAATCATGTTATTAAAGATGAACGGTTTGCCGAAGGTGAAAAGATTCCGCATAAATAACCGATTGCCTATAAATTTATAAAATAAAATCGCGAATATACTGAGTGGATTATAGAATGAAGAGTTTGACGGCATACTTGCAACCGATTCGCCGGCGTCTGGGCCTGCGATTCGTCATCGATCGTGATCCCGATCATCGCAAGTCGGTCTTTCTTGCCGGAACGGGCCGGAGTGGCGGCACGTGGTTATCCGAGATTATCAACCAACGCAATGAATACCGGTTCATCTTCGAGCCATTTCACCCCAAGCGTGCACCTTGGATTAAGCCCTTTGGCGAACGAAAGTATATGCGGCCTGAGGAGAATGATTCGGCGTTTTTGGAGCTCGCGCAGTCTATCGTGGGAGGAAGGATCCGTCATCCCTGGACCGAACGATTCAACCGGCGTCTGGTCGCTCACCAGCGTCTGATCAAGGAAGATTACGCCAATCTCATGATGAAGTGGCTGCACGTCAACTTTCCGGGAATGCCGCTGATCCTCCTGCTCCGGCATCCGTGCGCCGTGGCCGCCTCTTTCGTGGCGCACAACTATCGCGGCGCGGTCATGCCTCTGCTCGATCAAAAGAAATTGGTCGAGGACTTTCTGCATCCCTATATGGACGACATCCGGCGAGCAAAAGACACCTTTGAAAAAACAATGTTCCTCTGGTGCGTGGAGACTCTTGTTCCCCTGCGCCAATGCCGGCCCGGGGAGATTCACGTGGTCTTCTTCGAAAATCTCGTCCAACAACCAGAGGCCGAGATCGGGAGGCTGTTCTCTTACCTTGGCAAGAGCATGGACGATCTCAACCTCGAGAAGCTGAAGATCCCCTCGCTCACGGCCCGGAGAGCAACCAGCGCTGTCTGGACGGGCGCTAATCGGACCGATGGCTGGAAAAAACAGGTGAGCGACGAGCAGCGCCGCCGAGCTCTCGAAATCCTCACGTTGTTTGGCCTGGACCGCATCTACACGGATGACTCCATGCCCCGCGTGGAAGGAGCGCTCGAAATCATGAATGGGCGAGGAACGCACTAAATGCTCGACACCACTCTGGCAACCTCTTTCGTCGCCGGCACCAATCTCAAAGGCGACATGGCTTCAGCCGATTGGCGTTTTCTTTTGCCGCGCCTGCAATTTGGCCTCGTGCTGTGTTTAGGCGTGCCGCGGACGGCGACGCTGATGGTGCTGTCAAAAACCTGCGAGCGCCTGGAAGTGCTATCGCCAAATCAGGAACGTTTGCGCCAGGCAATTGCCGAGAGCGAGAAGCGCGGCGCCACCAATATCAAACCGGTGGTTCACGATGATCACGCCGCCTTGCCTTACCAGAATAACAGCATCGATTTGGTATTTGTTGCGGACGAAAAAATTTTTCGCAAGCGCCTTCGCGATATAAAAAATTTTCATGAGCTTGGCCGAATTTTGACCGCGGAAGGCGTGATTTATTTCGAATGGGAAGGCTCGGTCGAATGGCTGTCCAATCTGCCGCAATCGGGTTTCAGCAAGCCGCAGATTCTCGGCCTGACGCCCCGGCGTGGCGAGATGCAAACCGCCGTCGCGCTGCATGACGACGTCACCACCAAATACTTCCAGCGCCATCTCCTGTCCAGTCCATCGTTGCAGCGCCGAATTTTTGGCGGCATCGATAAACTCTTTGGCGCCGATCGCCGCGGCGTGGTCGCGCAACGCTCGGGGTCAGAGAGCAACGGGCATCTGCCGCAATATCTTGTTTCGTTGGCTATGGAGTCGGGCGCCGACGTGAATGATTATGGCTGGGGAATGTCGGCGCAGGGGCGTCGCAACTCCAGAAAGGTGCTCTTTTTTTTGTTGAACCGCAAAAACGGCAATGCCGAAGCCATCATTAAGCTGACGCGAAGCCCGGCGCTCAATGCGCGTCTTGAAAATGAATACCGCGCGCTCGCCTTCTTGAGCGAAAAGCGGATTGTCGGCGAGGGAACGTTTCCGCAGCCGTTGTTCTTTGGCTATCGCGGCAATCTGGCCGTGCTCGGCCAAAAAATCATTCGCGGCAAACCGTTTCGCCAAATGACCAAGGGAACGATCGACTGTCCTTTGGCAAAAGCCGGCATCGACTGGATGGTGGCGATTGGCACCGGCAGTGTCGATCCGGCGGCGGTTACTCCTCAGCAGGCCGCAGCCGTGATGACAACGCTGTTCGAGAAATTCGCGGCCATCTACAAATTGTCCGGCCGTGAACGAGATTTTCTGACTGAACGGATCAACGCGATAGCGCAAGGCCCCGGGAGTTTCCCCACCGTGTTTCAGCATGGTGATCCCGGCATTTGGAATGTTTTTGCAACCGGCGACAACAGCGTTGCCTTTCTGGATTGGGAAGCGGCCGAATCTCAAGGCGCGCCGCTTTGGGACCTTTTTTATTTCCTGAGATCTTACGGCACCTGGATGTCTCGCAGCGGCTCCATTTTGCGGGGCGATGCGCTCAAAAGTTTCGCGCAAAACTTTATGATGCCTTCCAAGTTCAACGCCCTCGTTGGCGAGACAACGCAGCGCTATTGCGAGCGGATTAATTTAGATAGGCGTTTGATTGAGCCGCTCTTTTATACTTGTTGGATGCACCGCGCGCTCAAAGAATCGACGCGGTTAAGCCCGGCGAATTTGGAAAAAGGGCATTATGTTAATTTGCTCCGGCTGTGCATCGAACGGCGGCAGATGCCGGGTTTCGCCCGTCTGTTTTCGCCGCAAGGATAACGGCGCGCAGCTCGAGCGTGGAAGAGATTTAGTCAAAGTATACAAGTTGGGTAGCGCAGACATCTATCCAATGTCGCTAACTTTTTAAGAAGGCAATGACAGGAAAATGTTTGGCAGAAAAATTTTTACGGCTTCTTGTTGTTGCACGATGAGTAATTTTTTGATGATGCCAAACTGTATATTTTTGTCATTCATTTTTCTGTCAAACAATTGATCTAAGTCAAGTGATTGAATTCAAAATTATCTAATCAATCATCTTGACAAAGAATTGCCAAAATTTTGACTTGCAGGAGATCGTCGCTGTATGAGCAAAGAAATCTGGTGTACACTCGGCCCGTCTTCACTCAACGACCGGGTGATCGGGCGGCTGGAGGAGTTGGGCGTCAGCTTGTTTCGCTTGAATCTGTCCCACACCAAAGTGGAAAAAGTCGCGGAGATCGTGGAGTTCATTCAAACCCGCACCAAAGTGCCGCTGTGTTTGGATACCGAAGGCGCGCAGGTTCGCACCAGCGATCTCACTGGCGGCAAAGTGGTGGTGCGTGAGAACAGCACGATTCGCGTTCACTACAAGCGCGTGCCCGGCGATGCCAGCGATTTGAATCTGCACCCGGATTATATCGCGAAGCAGCTCGTCGTTGGCGATCTCTTGAAAATCGACGCGGA
>JBOHQZ010000190.1:0-9291 GCA_050732275.1 bacterium | reverse complement strand
AATCTTCGGGGGAGAGTAAAATCGAAGGATTGGAGTTGGGCGCGGATGATTACGTGACCAAGCCGTTCGATTCGCGCGAGCTGCACGTGCGCGTCAAAAATCTCATCACGCTGCGCCGCAAGCTGCGCGAGCGTTTCACCCGCGCATTGGTTCTCAAGCCGAGCGAGACGAATGCGCCATCGATGGACGAAGCCTTTTTGCGCAAAGTCATGGCCGCGGTGGAGAAGCATCTCGGCAACGAAGATTTCAGCGTGGAAATGCTGGGGCAGGAGATCGGCATGAGCCGGACGCAGCTTCATCGCAAGCTGAAAGCTTTGACGAACCAGACGGCCTCCGATCTCATTCGCTCACTGCGCTTGCAACGCGCCGCCGATCTCTTGCAGCGCCGCGCCGGCACCGTCGCGGAAATTGCCTTCCAAGTGGGCTTTGGCGACCCCAGCTACTTCACCAAATGCTTCCGCGAGCAGTTCGGCTGTCTGCCGACGGAGTATGGCAAGAAGATGTGATTTGCACAATAAAGAAGAAGGTAGTTGAATTATCCCAAGAGCATTCAGATGACATAAAGATGGATGTCAGAAAAATGTTCGAGGCCAGCTCAATCCTGTCAACTTCACTGGGATGAGGTCAAACGCCATCTTTCCGTCGGTCATTTTTCTGTCATGCCGACCCTTAGCCTTTAAACTTTTCGCTCAACTTGTTGCTTCCCCGCCTCATGCAACGCCATTACCACGTTTTGCAACCTAATTCCCACCCTTTGGAACGCTATTACCTGACCTTGCAACGTGTGTCCTACCTGTTTGCCTGAGTTTTTCCGTATCTTTTTCCCGTGATTCTTAAAACCGCTAAAAGCGTCCGGACGGTAAAAAATCGAGACCACCATGACTCACGACGAACGGAATTATTTGTACGGGAAAAATGGCATTGTCTGGGCAACTTACGACCGGAGCCAAGCCGAGACCGTGCAAAGCTCTTTGCAAGCACAGAGCATTGCGTGTGAAGTTCGCGAAGAGAATTTACGCGGCGCTTGTTTGTATCTGCTCCACATTCCGCAGGCTCACAAAGTGAAAGCCGCCATCGACTTCATCTGGCGCGACCCTGTGGGCCTGAGGCTCGAGCCGGATTGGCGCTATCCGGCCGGAACGGAAAATGAGAGCTATAAGAAATGGGTGGGGTAGGGGTGAGGCGTAAAGCGTAAGCAATTTTTTTTACGCTTTACGTATTACGTTTTTTCGATCAAAATCACCAGAAGTTTTCCAATGAAAACCTTTAACGTAAGGAGGTAACAACCATGCGAAACCTGAGATGGAAAAATTTTTCCAGCGGCTTGACGATTTTGTCTGTCGTTCTGTGCTTCCTGTTTATGCAGCCAATGGCCGTGACGGCGTAGACTTGTCTCGATCAGGCGTTTGATTCACCAAGTGAAAGTGTTTTCTTGATCGGCACTTCAAATATTCAATATAGTTTTCAAATTTTTACGGCTGGAACAACCGGAACTCTTGCGGGAGTCAATGTCTATGTGGAGACACTGCAATCAAATTTTCCGCTGGAAATCGCCATTCGCGAAACGAGCGGCGACGTACCGGCCTCAGCTATTCTCGGATCAACCACATTGGCGCTCGGAGAGTCGGCGACTCTTTCGAAATTGATCACTTTTCCTCAAACTATTAACGTGGTTTCCGGTACGCAGTATGCAATTGTCGTGCGCTACGTTGATGCGCCGGTTGACGGTGCGCATGAGGGAAAATGGTTTGGCGCAATAACCGCTAGCTCCACCTATGCAGGAGGACACGGCGGAGCCTTTCAGGTCGACGGCAGAGGCTGGTTCAGCACGAACAGCGACAAAAACTTCCGAACCTATATTGTTGGAGATCTGCAGGCTGATGCAGGTCAAAATCAAGCCGTCTGTTTTGGGGCATCAGTGTCAATCGGCGGCAGCACAACTGCGAGCGGCGGTTCGGGATCGTACACCTACAGTTGGTCGCCGAGTACGGGTTTGAACGTTAACAACGTTGCCAATCCCATCGCTTCGCCGGCGGTGACCACGACCTATACGGTGACGATTACGGAAGGAAACTGCACGGCGACCGATCAGGTGACGGTCACGGTGAATGAGCCGCCTTCGTTATTTTTTGATGCTGCAGGGCCATTCTTTCTGAGCGATCCTGCTTTCGATCTCGCCAACGTGGTTGGTCCTTCGGGTGGATCATTCTCCGGGCCGGGTGTTTCCGGCACGATGTTCGATCCCGCCGCGGCCGGGGTGGGTACGCACACCATCGTTTATTCTTACACCGACGGCAACTCTTGTTCGAATAGCGCCTCGCAGAATGTAACGGTGAATGAGAATCCGGCGCCGCAGCAAGACTTCGTGGTGCTCGCTACCAACAGCGTGTGGTTGGAGCTCGGCGCCGATATTCTCTCCGGCGACGTCATCGTCAACAACGCTGGCGGTGCACCGACGCTGACCGGCAAGAAACTCATTGTGGGCATCGGTGCCACCACTGCCGCCGGTTATGTTTTGAAAGCCGATGACATCCAGGTGCTCCACGGCGCCAGAGTCAACAGCGATGTATTTTACAACAAGTTGGTCAATCGCGGCACCATCAAGGGCAGTTTGAACACGCCTTTGAACTTGCCGGTATTTGCCCAACTGCCGGATTTTGTCACTGCACCAGCCGGCTCACAGAACATTACCGTTGCCAAGAACGGTTCGCTCTCTTTGCCACCGGGGAATTACCGCGATATCAAAGTCCAGAAGAAGGGTGTCCTGCGGCTGCAAGGCGGGATTTACAACATCCGCTATCTCGAGTTGGGTTAGAGTGCGCGGCTGTATTTTGCCCAACCTACGGAAGTGCGCATCGAAAGTCGCTTTAACTCGGATGTCGATGCCGGCGTGCTGCCGGATAACGGCTCGGGATTGGCGGCTTCGGACATGATCTTTTACGTCAATGGCATCAACGGGAACAACGGCAACCTGCACTCGAATCCCAAAGCAGTGGATATCGGAATCAACAACCTTATCAAAGCCAACTTTTACGCACCCAACGGCTCAATATGGTTAAAGTTGAACACCAATGCCACTGGGGCATTTTTTGCCAAAGATGTGCAGGTGGGGATCAACGTGCAGGTGACGCTGGACAGCTACTTTGGCAGCGGCGCTGCAAGTCTGGCAAAGTCGGGTGATGCCGGTTCTTCGCCATCCGAGAATCTGCTGACTTCCTCAGCACCGGAAAGCTACGCGCTGGAGCAAAACTATCCGAACCCGTTCAATCCTTCGACCGTCATCAATTTTCAATTGCCAGTAGACGGTAAAGTGAAACTCGCGATTTATTCAATCACCGGCCAGCTTGTACAGGAGTTGGTAAATGAAGAAATGCCGGCAGGACGGCAGGCCATCAATTGGAATGGGCGCAACCAAGCCGGCGAGATTGTGGCGGCGGGGATGTATTTGTACCGACTCATCGTTAGGAGCAGCAATGGGGAAGCGGTGTTTAGTGAAACACGGCGCATGACATTTTTGAAGTAACTCGGAGCGGAACGGCGTAGGGCGCTCGTTGGATTGGGGTGCCCTACGCTGTTTGATCATTAAAATCATTTGAAGTGTCTTCCGCGTTGGCCGTTTTACCAACCGCTACGATGCGGAGAAATTGCAAAATCTCGCTTCGGAAAAAGGCTACGCCAATTGTTGGGTCGTGCGCACCCAGGTGAAAGTGCGGGCGAGCGATTTGTTGAATCAGAAGTAAGCGAGCATCGACACGCCGAAGCGTTTTCAAAACTATTGGGGAGGTTTATCTTTTGAGGCGGATCGGGAAGCATGATATCCTCAAGAACCCATAACCGCCCCAATTGCCAATCACATGCAAACGCTCGAAACCTCCACAGCCCCGACATCGCTCGGGGCTTTTTCATGCTAATTCATCCCCAGGTGGCCCCAACTTATCCACACCATCCCTTCCGTAATTGAAAACCCTCAAAATTCTGCTTGGAAAACGGGCAAAAATTTATTAAATTTATATTGTTTATTATTATCGTGATCCCGAAGATTTTTGTCGTCTCATGCCAGTTCGGATTGTTTGCCCCGCCTCCGGCTTGCAGCAGGGCAGGCGCGGCGGGGCAGTCTGCGTTACGTTATTTCGGAGGTGATCGCATGTCTGGTCATAATAAATGGGCCAAAATTAAACACAAGAAAGCTGCAACCGATGCGGCGAAAGGCCGCGTGTACACTCGGCTCATTAAAGAAATCACGCTGGCAGCCCGCATGGGCGGCGGCGATGAAAACGGCAACGCGCGTTTGCGCAAGGCTATCTTGGACGCCAAAGCCGCCAACATGCCGGCGAGCAACGTCGAGCGGGCCATCAAAAAAGGCACGGGCGAGCTTGAGGGCGTCAGCTATGAAGAAGTGGCTTACGAAGGTTATGGTCCGGGCGGTGTGGCCATCATTGCGGAGTTGATCACGGATAATAAAAACCGTGCCGTCTCCGAAATTCGCCACATCTTTTCCAAGCATGGCGGCAATCTCGCTTCTTCCGGCGCGGTGAGCTGGAAGTTTGACAAAAAGGGAATCATTGCCGTTGCCCCCGAAGGCCGTGGCGAAGATGACGTGCTGATGTTGGCGCTCGATGCCGGCGCTGAAGACGTCAAATACGATCCGGAATCCACCGAGATTCTGACGGCGCCGGGCGATTTGGAGACGGTGAAAAGCGCGTTGGAAAAGCAAAACGTGAAAATTGAAAAAGCCGAAGTCGGCATGTATCCCAAAGACACCGTTAAAGTCGAGGGCCGGGAAGCCGAACAACTGCTCAAGCTGCTGGACGCCATTGAAGAGCACGACGACATCCAAAAAGTTTATTCTAATTATGATATCGACGTCGACGTGATGGCGCAGATGAGTGAAGCGTAGCGCCGGAACGAGAGCCTCATTGGGATCTCGTTTGGCGAGGCGATCATCCAAGCTGAGCGGATTAGATGCCATCATGCTCGAACGTAACGAACGGCGGTTTTTGGGAGTAGACCCCGGCTTGAGCCGCACCGGCTTGGGATTGATCAGATTGCAGCAAGGCCGGCTGGCTTTTGCAGCTTCACAGTTGATCTCCTCCTCACCCGACCAGCCCTTGCACGAGCGGTTGCGCCAAATTTATGCCGACGTGCAAAAATGCTTGCTCGAATGGCATCCCGAAGTGATGGTGGTGGAAAATGTGATTTATGCGCGCAACGCTCAGATCGCGCTGAAGCTCGGCCACGCCCGCGGCGTTTTGCTCCTGGCCGCCGCCGAGAGCGATCTGCCGGTCATCGAATATGCGCCGCGTGAAGTGAAGCTGGCGGTTACTGGTCATGGCGGCGCTTCCAAAGAGCAGGTGCAACGCATGGTGCAAGCCGTCTTGGCGATGCCGGAGGCGCCGGAAACTTATGACGTTGCCGACGCTTTGGCCTTGGCCATTTGCCATGCGCACCGTTACCCCGAGGCTCCTTTTCAAAAGTTGAAAGGAAAATCGGGATCATGATTGCAAAAATCTCCGGCTCGCTGCTCGAGAAATCGCCGACGCGGGTGTTGATCGAAGTAAGTGGCATCGGCTACGAAATCCATATTCCGTTATCCACTTTCGATAAGCTGGGGGCAATTGGCGAAAAGACCAGCTTGTTTACCCATCTGCACGTTCGCGAAGACGCACTGCAACTCTTCGGTTTTGCCACCGCAACGGAAAAGCAGCTATTTCAACATTTGCTCGCGGTGACGGGTATCGGCCCCAAAGTGGCGCAAAGCATTCTGAGCGGATGCTCGGTCGAAACGTTTTGCCGCTATATTGCGCAGAACGAGATTGCTGCTTTGACTTCGATTCCCGGAATCGGCAAAAAAACCGCCGAGCGTTTGGTTTTGGAATTGCGCGATCGGGTGGCGCGTTGGCTGCCGGATGAGACGGCGGTTACGGCAAAATCAAAAACGCCGGCGATTCAAGAAGAAACCATCATGGCGTTGGTCTCTTTGGGATACAACAGAACCGCGGCTGAAAAAGCCGTGGAGCAAGTGGCTCGCGAAGCCGGAGAATTGCCGGTCGAAGAATTGATCAAGCGCGCGTTGCGCTATATTTGAGCAGCAGAGGCAGTAGCAGCCGGCAGTGGCAGTAATATAAAAGTGCTACTGCAACTACCGCTGCCACTTCATTACTAATCTATCTCCAATGGCCGACCAGACTCGTTCAAAAACCAATTCGGGCAAAACGGCACGATCCCTCGACCCCGCGCCGCTCGAAGGCGAGTTGGATTTTGACTGCAGTCTGCGTCCGACGCTGTTCGATGATTTTGTCGGACAGGACAAATTGAAGAGCAACTTGCGGGTGTTTGTCGAAGCCGCGCGCGGCCGCGGCGAAGCGCTCGATCACGTTTTGCTCTATGGTCCGCCCGGGCTTGGCAAAACGACACTGGCGCACATCATCGCCAATGCGATGGGCAAGAAGATCAAAATCACTTCCGGGCCGGTTTTGGAAAAAGCCGGCGATCTCGCCGGCCTGCTGACGAATCTCGGCGAGGGCGACGTTCTCTTTATCGATGAAATCCATCGCCTCAACCACGTGGTGGAAGAGTATCTTTATCCGGCGATGGAAGATTTTAAGCTCGATATCATGATCGATAAAGGCGCCAACGCCCGCTCGATTCAGCTCCGACTGCCAAAGTTCACGTTGATTGGCGCCACCACGCGCGCCGGCTTGTTGACCGGGCCGATGCGCGCGCGCTTCGGCGTGGTGGCGAGGCTGGATTATTATTTACCTGAGCAACTCACCCTGATCGTCAAACGGTCGGCGCAGCTTTTGGGTGTTGAGATTTTGCCGGAGGCGGCCATGGAAATTGGCCGGCGCGCGCGCGGCACGCCGCGGGTGGCGAATCGCCTGTTACGGCGCATTCGTGACTTCGCGCAAATTGACGGCAAAAAAGCCGTTGATCTTAATTTAGCCGGCGCCGCGCTCGACCGTCTGGAGGTGGACGAGCTTGGCCTCGACGAAATGGATAAACGCATCTTAGCCGCCATTATTGAAAAATTCGCCGGCGGGCCAGTCGGCATCAACACCCTGGCTGTTGCCGTCGGCGAAGAGGGTGAAACCCTCGAAGAAATTTACGAGCCTTTTTTGATCCAACAAGGCCTATTGCAAAGAACCTCGCGTGGACGGGTCGCGACCGGCTTGGCTTATCAACATCTCGGCCTGAAGCGCGGCTCAACTGCTCCCGACGGGCGTAGCCTTTCGGCCGCGACCCTCTCCCACTCACAGAAAACGTTATTCTGAGATCCATCGCCTATGAAACTTTCCGATTTTCACTACGCTCTGCCTCAAAAGTTTATTGCCCAATATCCGGCTGACAAACGTGACCGCTCCAAACTGATGGTGTTGGATCACGATAAACAAACGATCGAAGAGCATCAATTTACCGACGTGGTTGATTTCTTGCAGCCGCAAGATTGTTTGGTGGTTAATGAAACCAAAGTTTTTCCGGCGCGCTTGCTTGGCACCAAGGATAAAACCGAAGCCAAGGTCGAGATTTTTCTCCTGCGGCAGTTGGAAGCGGGTTTGTGGGAAGTGCTCGTTAAGCCGGCGCGCAAAGTGCGGGTCGGCAATCGCCTGTCGGTGGGAAAAGAATTAGTTTGCGATGTTATCGACAACACCGTATCCGGCGGCCGTGTTGTCCGCTTTAATTACAACGGGGATTTTTTTGAAGCAGTCGAGCGGCTCGGCCAATCTCCCCTGCCGCCTTATGTGAAACGCGAGCCGGAGGCAATGGACAAAGAGCGCTATCAGACGGTTTACGCGCGCGTGCGCGGAGCGGTCGCGGCGCCGACCGCCGGTCTGCATTTCACCAAAGAGTTGATGCGAAAAATTGAAAACAAGGGCGTAAAAATCGCACCGATTGTGTTGCACCTCGGCCTCGGCAGCTTCCGGCCGGTCAACGTCGAAGATTTGAGCCGCCACAAAATGGATTCGGAATACTACGAGATCAGCGAAGACACCGCACGCAAAATTAATGAAACGATGAAACAGGGGGGTAAAATTGTGGTCGTCGGCACCAGCGCGATGCGCGCCCTCGAGACCGAAGTCACCAGCGAAGGCTGGGTGAAATCCAATCGCGGCTGGACGGATAAATTCATCTATCCGCCTTATGAATTTAAAATCGCCGATGCTTTGGTTACCAACTTCCATCTTCCCGGGTCGACCATGCTCATGCTCGTCTGCGCTTTTGCCGGCCGCGATTTTGTCTTCAAAGCCTATCGCAAGGCCATGAAAGACAAGTTCCGGTTTTTGAGCTATGGGGATGCGATGCTGATCTTGTAAACAAAAAGAAAAAAGCAAGGGCAAAAACCTTTCTCAATTTCGCTGCGTGGTTGATTTTGCCAATTGCTCATTATGCCAGCAAAAGACATTTATCACGATGCCGTCAAGAACGCCCTGATCAAAGATGGGTGGACGATTACGCATGATCCGTTAAGGCTACCATTTGGTGGAAAGGATGTTTATGTTGATTTTGGCGCCGAACAGCTTTTAGCTGCCGAAAAGGCTGATCGACAAATTGCGGTAGAAATCAAAAGTTTTGTCAGCGATTCTGAAATAAACGACCTCGAAAAAGCGTTGGGCCAATACACGTTGTATCACGATTTGCTTGCTGAATTGGAACCCAATCGGGTTCTGTATCTCGCTGTCCCCCAGGAAGTTTTATTGGACTTTTTCGAGGGGAACCACTGGGGCGCTTGTTGCTAAAAAATAAGCGTGTTCAGCTTGTCGGATTTGATTCGCAAAAAGAGGTGATTGTTCAATGGATACCTTAGACAACTACCGCGAGATCATCAAGAACGTCCTTGGGGAGTACGCGAGTATTCCGTATGCTTATGGCGATCTTCAATGCGAACTCATTTTTGACCGCGCCAATGATCGTTATCTGCTCATGACTGTGGGCTGGCTTAACAACCGGCGAGTTCACAGCAGCCTCGTTCACATTGACATTGTCAATGGCAAGCTGTGGATTCAGCGCGATGGCACCGAGCACGGCGTGGCGAAAGAGTTGGTTAAAGCTGGCATTCCGAAAGACCGAATAGTTTTAGCCTTCCATCCACCTGAAATCAGGCCACACACTGAATACGCCGTGGCGTAACGATAAACTGCAAGGAAATAACTTTTGACCGACGTTGCTGCAATCGTCGTCGCGGCGGGACAAGGGACACGCTTTGGCAGCGATATTCCCAAGCAATTTCTGCTGCTGCAGAATCGTCCGCTCATCGTCCATACTTTGGGGCGATTGCAGAACGCGGCTGTCATC
>JBOHQZ010000189.1:0-9360 GCA_050732275.1 bacterium | reverse complement strand
CCCAATCGTTTTCGTATTTGCACACCGCACACGCAATCGCTTTCGGCGCGACGACTTGCGCCATACCCGCCATCACGCCGGCCAGCAAAATAACCGCGGCAACAATGGCGGCTACGATCAAATGCAAAGTTTTTGGTTTCATGACGACATTCTCCTTAGATCAATCCTCCCAGTCCACAGTCTTCACAGCCGTTTTTAATATCTCGCGCATAAGCGATCTCATAGCCAATTTTGCCCCCGGCAAAAAATCCCACCGTTCCAAACCCTAACCCGAGACCGAGTGCATACAGCGTGCGGTTGGCAGAGCGCATTTCCTGGCGAATCTCATCTTCAGAAATGATCTCTGCTTCTGCTGTGGTGGTATCAGCCGGCGTAATCTTTTGCAATGACTGCGTTGATGAAGCACAGTTTATTTGGATCATGGCTGTTAGCAAAAGCATCGCCGGCGTGATCTTAGTTTTTCTCATTGCCTTAACTCGGTTGTTGCAACAGACGATTAAATGCCGGACAAGCGGCCAATTCACGGGTAAGCTCGCGGCGCGTCAACTCGACGCTATCCATGATTAAGCAAGGGCTGTGCCCGGTCGAATCGTTTTTTTACATGAGTTGCAAGCTTCTTGAAACATGAAGATTAGCCCCAACCAGGATAGTCCTATTAAAAGCTGAGGAATCGATAGATCGTAAATTTGGTGCGCAAACCAACGGCAGGAAGTTTACAGGAGGCGGGTAGTTTACCAATACGCTTCAATCCCCGAAAAACTAAGGCTTGGGGGGTTCGGAAAGTGGGGCATTCACGACTGCGTATTTGCTCAACATGAGGTCGATGGCTTTCTTAAGCTCGGCGAAATTATCAACAGGCCCTTCCATTTCGAATGTCTTGTCACACTGTTGTATATGGGAGGCGGCGAGATTCAACGCCGAGCTGATTTTGAGCGTGGCCGTTTCATCGGTCGTAGAGACTTGCAAGGCTTCCAAAAGTTTGGCGCGGTGCAACTGGCACTCTGCAAGAAAACCGTGGCTCGGCCTTTGAAAAGCCTGAAGGCGTTCGGCAAGTTGTTCCCACGCCGCCAGAGCTTCCTTGGGCCGCTGCAACTTTTCCAGAATAACGGCGCGATGATGGAGAACGCTCGGGTGTGTGGGGAGGGCCGCGTATAACTCCTCATTTATTTTCAAAGCGTGCTGATACTCGCCTTCATGCATATAAAGATCTTGCAGAGCAAAAGCCGCCGCGCGCGCGAGGTAACGGCCTTGCGCGCGCACTTTTTCAAGAAGCGCAAAGGCGGCTTTGCGATTGCCTGCAAACAAACCCAAGCCCATGCCGAGTTTTTTGCTTTTCCAATATTCATACAAGGCCAAAGCTATGCCCGGATCGACAAAATTCGGATCCAATTGCATCGCGCGTTTCATCGCATGAAGAGCAAGTACCGCGTCCCGCAAAGCGCCGGTCCATTCGCCCCGATGCGTGCGATGCAGCGCCAGATTGCCTTTGGCGGAACCGAGCATAAACCATCCTTCTGCCGAGGCGTGGTGCCGGGTTTGTTTTTCCGCCAGCTCTTCAGCGCGGCGGCTCATGCTTTCAAACGGCGTTTCAAAAATGCGGACACGATAAAGGCGCATCATCGTTTGGTAAATGGTTGCGGCCATCAAATAGCCCGCCGGATCATCAGGGTACAATTGACGCAACTGCGCACAATCGGCCAGCGCGCTATCATATTGCTCGTGGTGCAACCGATCGAACGCGCGTTGCAGAAGCTGCGATCGCATTTCAGTTGTCTGTGCGGCAACTTGCACGGCGAAAACAGCGAAAACCATCGCCGCCCGGCGAGACAGCTTTTTTGTTGATTGAGACATGCCAGTTTCCTTCCGAGCCGTTTGAATTGCGACAACACTGAAATCATTTACGCGAACGCTATACCGCGCCAAATGAAAGGAAACGAGGAATAACGAGGAATAGCGCCGTGATACCCCGATTTGGCATTGTAGAGTCAACCCACCACCCAACGGTTTTTAGCAATCAGAATGAAATCGGGGCCTGCCCTGCCAACGCCTTAGGCGGGCCAGGGTTTGACTTTTATGTTTGCAAAATTAAGGTGATAAAAATCAGCACAGAAAATAAACAAGAATCAAGGGTAATTTGAGACGTTTGCCAGATTTGTCGCTTGAGATTTGCCGCTTGCAACTTGCCAACGAGTTTTTTATATTGCTTCAAACTCAGGAGCATCGAGCTATGACTGCCTCTACCCTTTCAATGCCATCAGTACGATTCCGTTTTAACTGGATCATCGACCGCAAGAATGATCTCATCTGGTACATCGGCTCAGCGCTCGCGGGTTGGCTGTATGTGGCGGTCATTCTGTACGCCATTTACACGACGGCCAATCCATTGACCGATGCGCTGGGAACTTTGCGGCTTGGCGGCATCGAAATTCCGCTCACGTTGAAATTTTTGGTAGTTTGGAGTTGGGCATTTCTCATCGACTCGCCGCATGTGTGGGCGACTTTGGCGCGCACGTATTTCGATCCGGACGAGTGGCAGGTGCGCCGGCGGGAATTGCTGATTTCGTGGGGATGGTTTTTGCTCGGCCCGCTCGCCATCACAATCCCTTACGTGCTTGGCGCAGCGCTCGCGCCGTTCGGCGTCAAATTTTCGCCGTTTGGGCTGGGATTCGGCGCGCTGATTTATTTTGTCTTTTTTCGTCTCTGGGCCTATTATCACGTGGTGCGCCAGCATTGGGGATTTTTTCAATTGTACAAACGCCGCAATAACGATCTCGGCGACGAGCGCGAAAATCGAATCGACAAGTGGTTCTTCAATCTCAGCCTTTATCTGCCGCTGGCAATGTTCATGACCAGCGCCTATTATGACACGACGCCGGGTTTTCCCGGGCTTGGCTTGCGCTACGAATTATTCGGCCATCTCAGTATCGGCGGCATTCTCTATCCTCTCATTTGGGCGCTCTTTTTCGGGACGATGATCGGCTACCTCGGCTGGCAATGGCGGCGCTGGCAAACCGGCGCGCCCATCAACGGTGCCAAGCTGCTCTTGATGCTCTCGATCGTGCCGCTGCACTTCGTGGCGTTCGCGCATCCGCTACTCGTTGTTTTCATCGTGCCGCTCGTCACCGTCGGGCACAATTTGCAATATCATCGCATCGTTTGGACGTACGGGCAAAACAAATATGGAAAAGAGCAGCGCCCCGGCTTTGGGATTGCCCAAAAAATTTTCAGCCGGCTGCCGATTTATATTTTCACCGGACTGCTTTTTACATTTGCGCTCTATCAAGGCCCGTGGGTCGAATTCTTGCGCAATACATTTGGCTTGCAGCTCAACGAATCGCTGCTGAACAGCATCGCGATGATGGCCGGCATCGTCGACCCTGCCAAACTCAATTTGGGAGAAAAAATCTTTGCGGCCATGCTCAGTGGCTGGGCGATGCAACACTATTATCTCGACTCAAAAATCTGGCGCGTGCGGCGGGATGCGATGGTGCGGAAGGGGTTGGGAGTCGAATGAAATTAAATCTCTTTAGTGGCTTTCCAATCACGCTCTCAGCCCGGTCAATATGTTGCGATGAAGCTGAAAAGCGATGTTCTCCGGCAGGCGCGCGAGATCGAACCACTGCGCTTCGCTCGCATCGTCGCCGGGCCGCAATTCTCCGCTAAGAATCTCGCCGCGATACACCACCAGTAGAATTTCATAATCCGGATAATCCCTGCCGCGATAGACGCCGTACAAGCTCGGCGCCGCGATGTTCAGCCCGGTTTCTTCTTGCACTTCACGAATCGCGGTTTGCTCAGGACTTTCACCCCATTCGATGAAACCTGCCGGAAGGCTCCACGCGCCGACGCGCGGCTCGAATTTTCTTTTCACGAGAAGAATGCGGCGGTTTTGTTGAAGAATGACCGCCGCTGCCGGAACCGGATTTTGATAAAAAATGAAGCCACATTTTTCGCAAACCAAACGGTCGCGGCCTTCGGCATGGCGTTCATGCAAACGCCCGCCGCAGCGCGGACAAAAATTGTAATTCCTTGACATAATTTACTCTCCTCGACGCGTGGGATTCAAATCCCACGCGCTAAAAAATGCAAGCATGCTAAAGCGTGCTAAAAATATCTCGACCAGCGGGGCTATTTCGCCGCGCGCACAAATTCCTCAATTCCCGCCACAATCGCCTCCGCGGTTTTTTCGCGAAATTCAGAATCGAGAATCAATGCCTCCTCCAACGGGTGCATGAGAAACGCCGGCTCGATGAGCACTGACGGCATGCTCGTCACCCGGCACACAGAGAGATTGTCATAAAACAAACCGAAATTCGGCAGCTTCAGCCGTTTCAACATGCTCCGCAAAATACTCTGCGCCAGCGCATAGCTTTGGGGATGAAAGTAATACGTGCTGCTGCCGCGGCTCTTGTCGGGATCGACGCCGTCGGGCAAAGCGTTGTAGTGCAAGCTGATGAAAATATCCGCGCCGGCAACCTCGGCGAGCTTGGTGCGAGCTTGCAGCGTAATGCCGGTTGAATCGTCTCGCGTTAAAACGACGCGGCTGCCCTTCCCGTGCAGTTTTTGAGCAACGACTTCCGCGAGTAGATAGGTCGCGTCTTTCTCATAAAAGCCCGTCGGACCGATAGAACCCAAATCCGGACCATGACCGGGATCGACGGCAATGAGCAAGTTGCGCAATGGACTTCGCTCAATCGCCGGTGATTTTTTGATTTCGAGAATGAGATTGTTATCTTCATAAAATGCGCGATAGCCCCATTGTTGTTTCTGAGTCAAATCGATCGTTAGGCGGTACCGCCCCTCCTCTTCTTGCGTCCAGCGAATCTCCTCGATCAACGGATCGCCAAAATCGTGGCGAATCCAGTCGGTGTCCGCAACGCCGCCGTAAATAACGGCGTGCAGGCGCTGCGCTCTTCTTTCCTGCTCGATCTTGAAGGGCAAACGCTCCGCAAGAAAAATTGTAACGCGCGAATATGCTTCGAAGTGCGCCGTTCGCACGATCTCGATGACGCTTTGCGGCGGCAGCGTTCCCTCCGGCAAAAAACTCACGTTGTTGGTTGGCACCCAAACCGATTCGGTTTCCGTCAAGCGCGCCCGATAGAAATTTCCTTCCCGGCCGGTAATCCATAATTTCACGCCATCGGGAAGGAACAACTGATAACCGCGTCCCGCCGCGGTTCGTGCCACCGTCAATTCCTGCGTCAGCGTCGCAATGCGCGGCACCGTGGCGTTGAGCAGAGTCAATTTGCCGGGCGCGATCAATTTGATGCGGCGGCCCAGGGTATCGGAAATTTCAAAACGAATCGTTGCACTCGCGGCGCTATCTCCCGGGCGAATGACATACACACCGGTGTAAATGCCGCGCACTTCTTTTGTCGCCGGAGGCCGCGCCTGTCCAAAAACGGCTTCACCCCAATAAAAATTTTTTCGCGGCCGCTGTTCCGTCATCGGCAAATCTGCGGCGACGCCATCGATGGAAAAACGCGCCGTGCATCCCGGCGTTGCTTTTAATACAACGCCGAGCACATCGCCGGCCATCATTTCCAAATCAACCTGCGGAAAGACATAGCTCGTATCGGCCACGAGCGAATCGGTTGGAGACGTAGTGAGATAATATGGAATGAAGACGTTGCGATCAACCACGGTCGAATCTCCCCTCATGCCATCCGGCAAAATCGGGCGCAACACCGTATGAAAAGTGAATGGCCCGGGTTTCACCGGCACCACCGCCAAATAAGTTTTATTTGGATAAAGCCTGGCCGCCATGCCATTGATCGTGACTTCGACTTTGGCGGATTGCTCTGCCGCTTCCAGGCCCAATGGACGATAATCAAAATTGCCGAAAATAAACGTAGAGTCGGTGGCGGTAACGGTCAGGCCTTCGCGCGGATAAATCACTTCGAGTTTTGAGAACTGCGCCGCGAGCGGCCGTGCGCCCAAACTCGCGGCGATCAAGACGCAGAAAAAAAGAATGGGGGAGTCAGCCAATTTGCGCAAGATGTTCCTCCAGTACGGTGGGAGGCGTTTGGCGGAGCAAATATCGCATGCCAAAAAGCAAAATCGCCACGTCATCGATTTGGCCGATGATGGGGAAGAGAAAATCCGGAATCAAATCGATGGGCGAGATGAAGTAGACGATGGATAGAATAAGAACCAATTTGCCGGTGAACGGCACACGCAAATCTTTGAAGAGGCGGCCAATCAAGCGGACCAGCTTGGGCAAATGCCAAAGCAATTTCCAGAACGATGGCTGGCGCAAGGCTTGAGAATTAGAGAGACGACTGGGCATGAGGATAATGAAATTTTTATGGCACTTTACAAGAAATTGCCCTAACGGATGAATTAAGACCAACGGATTAAAAACATCGTTGGTCTTAATTCATTCGTTGGCGCATGGCTTTAAGTTGACAAACTCATTTAAGATAAAAAAGCATAAAGAGGAAAACAAGCGAATTTTCTCAACAATAAAAGAAATCCGGCCGGAGCATGACCACGACTTGTTCATCCGGCAGCAAGCCCGTGCGATGAATCGGACAAATCAAATAAGAATTGCTTTTAGCATAAGTGACGACGTCGCCGCTGCCCTTGGATTTCAGCGGGCGGACGAGAAAACGTTTTTCTTCAAACCAGGTTACGGCCGGCGCATAATTCTCTCGCCCGGAACGATTCGCAAAAGGCTCGGTGAGTGTGGCCAGCACCATTTGATTCTGATAGACCGGAAAGCCCATCATTTTGCGCATCACCGGCCGCACCAACACTTCAAATACCGTGGTCGCAGAAACCGGATTTCCTGGCAGGCCGAAAACCAAGCCGCCGGTCGCGGACCTCGCCATCACCACCGGTTTGCCCGGTTTCATCGCAATTTTGTTGAAAAAAATCTCGCAGCCCAATTCCGCAAAAACCTCTTCGACGAGATCCAGCTCACCCATGGAAACACCGCCGGTCGCCAGGAATAAATCATATTGCCGGCCCTCAGCAATTCGGTTGCGCAAATCATTTTTGTTGTCTTTAGCCACGCCGAGAAGCTGCGGCCTGCCGCCGGCCTGTCTTGTTTGCGAAAACAGCGTGAAGCTGTTGCTGTTGCGAATTTGCCCGAGCGCCGGTTTGACTGGCACCTCCACAAGCTCATCGCCGGTTGCCAAAATTCCAACCGCCGGCGTGCGGTAAACGAGAACTTCGTTTTTGCCAACTGCCGCGAGCAACCCGACCACGCCGGGCGAAATAAAAGCGCCAGCCGGCAAGACAACCTCGCCGTGATGAGCTTCGCTGCCGAGCGGCGAAACGTTGTTGCCAGACGCAACGCTTTCTAAAATTTCTACTGCAGCCGCTTCTTCGCGTGCGCGGGTTTTTTCGACCATTTGCACGGCATCGGCCCCCGGGGGCAACGGCGCGCCAGTCATAATTTTGGCGGCTTGCCCGGGCCCGAGAGAAAAATTCGGATACGAGCCGGCCGGAATGAAGCCAACCACCGCGAGCTGCACCGGCGCGTGGCGCACATCTTCACTCCGCACGGCATAGCCATCCATGCTGCTGCGCGGAAACGGCGGCATATCGACATCTGTCGCGACATCTTCCGCCAAAACGCGGCCGGCGCTTTCCAAGAGCGGCACGAGTTCCACCGGCAAACGTTTAGTCTGCCGCAGGGCGATTTCCAAAGCTTCACGGACACTGATCATTCTCACTGCTCCCTTTTCACCACGTTGCACCGCAGCTTGTGCTTGCGCTGAACCTCGTCGGCAAAAGTGCGGGCTTGATTTCTGTTGGTGAACTCACCGACGAGAACTTGATAATAAATCCGGCGTCCTTCTTTTTTCTCTTTAATCAGCGCGGTGTAACCGGCCTGAGAAAATGAACGCTGCTGGCTGGCAGCGTTCTCACGGTTGGCATACGCGCCGATTTGCACGGTATACGGCACGGCTGATTGCTTTTTGGCATCGTTCTCCTGATGATTGGCCGGCGACTTCAGTTTGGCGAGATCATCTGCCGCGAAGTTGGCCATCCAGGTGCCGGGATATTTCTCGGTGCAGCGGAATAGCTCGTCGCGGATTTGCGGTGAATTGCCGATAACGAGCAAAGACTTGGCGGCGTAGTAAGCGGCTTGTGGCGCCAAATTGGAAGCAGGATATTGTTCGAGGAGAGTCAAAAAGTATTGCCGCGCGCGATGATACGTGCCATCGGCAAAATGATACTGTCCGAGCCGAAACAACGCACGTTCGGCATAAACCGTGTTTTGGAAGCGCGACGAAATTTCCTGAAACAGCTTGATGGCAAGATCGGCATTTTCCTCGAGCAGGGCGCTGAAATACGCCGCGGTCGCCGAGCTTGGATATTTTCGGTGAACCTGGCTCACCTTCTCGCGGGCGGAAGCCAGATCGTTTTTTTCCAGCAACGCCAGCATATCTTCTTCCGAAACCTGGCTCGCGGCGGCGAGAGGAAACAGCCACAACGCGATGATAAGAATCAACCTATTTTTTTTCATCTCCATACCCTCCGGCATAGTCCATCACACCAATCATTCCTTTCCGATCATTCCGTTTGCGCCAGCTTGATGAACATTTCCTGCGTTGAGCGGCATGTTTCTCCTTTTGGCGGGCGGCGGAGCACGTAGCTTCCATCGGGCAAGCAATCCCACGCCGAGCTGTTGTCGTTGTCGTACACATCGAGAATCGCGGCAAGCTCCTGCTTGACCTTTTCGTCGTCGACCGGCATGATCGATTCCACGCGATTGTCGAGATTGCGCCGCATCCAATCGGCCGAGCCCAGATAATACACCGGCTTTCCTCCATTCAAAAAGCAATAAATCCGGCTATGCTCCAAAAACCGTCCGACCACGCTGTAAACGCGGATTGTTTCCGACAATTTCGGCACGCCCGGCCGCAGGCAACATAGCCCGCGCACATTCAGCGTGATCGGCACGCCGGCTTGGCTCGCCAAGTACAACTCGCGGATGATTTGTTGATCCTGCAATTGATTCATCTTGGCGCGAATGCCGCAAGGCCGGCCGGCTTTGGCATGCTCGGCCTCGCGGTGGATCAGCTCGATGAAACGTTCGCGCATGTTTTTGGGCGCGACGAGCATTTTGTGATAATTGTCATAAGACGTAGCGCCGGTCAATTCATTGAACAACGCCGCCGCGTCATCGCAAAGCTCCGGATCGCAAGTCAGCACGCCGAGATCCTCGTAAAGCCGCGCCGTGCCGGTGTGATAGTTGCCCGTGCCGACATGAATGTAGCGGCGAATTTTGCCCCGCTCTTCGCGCAGCACCAAAGCCAGCTTGATGTGCGTTTTCAGCTTCTGCACGCCATACGCCACATGCACTCCTTCCTTCTCCAACAATTGCCCCCACGCGATATTCGGCCC
>JBOHQZ010000188.1:0-9375 GCA_050732275.1 bacterium | reverse complement strand
AACGCTTCCCGTCCCGACCTGGCCAACACCAAGTTTTCCCCAAGCTCGTCTAGAATCGCTTGATAGGAGAGCAGTTTGCCGGGCTGGTCATCGACCAGCAAAATGTTCACTTTTTCCATCCTAAGCTTGTCTTTAAAGCCTCACTCACTCGCGTGAAAAATTTTGAAAAGCGGGCAGGAGCATGAGTCATAATACAAAATAAAATGTTGCTCCTTTTCCCACTTCACCCTGGGCCCAGATGCGGCCGCCATGGCGCTGAACAATGCGTTTGACGGTCGCCAGGCCAATACCATTGCCCTCAAATTCAGACATGGCGTGCAGACGCTGGAAAGCGCCAAACATCTTGTCGGCAAAAGCCATCTCGAAACCGGCGCCGTCGTCGCGCACGTAATAGGTGAGCTTGCCATTTTCGGGCATCACGCCAAATTCTATGGTGGCGCGTGGGTGTTTTTTCGTAAACTTCCAGGCATTGCCGAGCAGATTCTGCAGCATCGCCTCCAGCAACCGTGGGTCACCATTCGCCATAATTCCATCCTTGATGACGAACTCCACCTGGCGATCCGGCTCGAGCTGCTGAAGCTCTGCTGCAATAAGCCGCGTCACGGCGCTCAAATCGACGATCTCGTGGCGCATCTCGCTCCGCGTCACGTGTGACAGCTTCAGCATATCGTTGATCAGTTGCGCCATACGTTGGCTGGCGGCTCGTATGCGGTGGAGGTAATCTTTGCCTTGCGTATCTAGCTTGTCAATGAAATCCTCTAAAAGTGCCTGACTGAAACCGTCGATACTGCGCAATGGTGAGCTTAAGTCGTGCGAGACGGAGTAGCTGAACGTCTCCAGCTCTTTATTAGCGGCTTCGAGCTGGGCGGTGCGCTGGAAAACACGCTGCTCGAGTTCTTCGTTCAGGATTCGAATTTGCTCTTCCGCGCGCCTACGCTCGGCGAGATCTTGTTGAACTGTTTCAAAGAGGCGCGCCCTCTCCAAAGCCGCTACCAACTGATCGCTCACGGTGGTCAGCAATGCCCCATCGCTTTCGTCAAAGGCGTTGATCAGATCACTATCGACATTGAGAACACCAATAACGCGCTCGCCTATTTTTAACGGGAAGGCGGCTTTCGAGCGGATTTGCGTGCCTGCCAATTCGAAGAAATCAGGATCATGCCGCGTGTCATTTACGATAAGTTTCTTGCCCGTCTCGGCGGCCCGGCCTATAATTCCCTGCGTCAATGGCTGCCGATATTCACCCGGCCGAAGCAAGTCGTTATAAGCGCCGGCATTGTATTGCAGCACTAACTCTCGGGTCGCTGGCTCGAGTTTGAGGACGGCTACATTAAAGTAACCAAAGGTCCCGGCTAGACACCTGCACACGGTAGCATAAATATCGCTTGCAACGAGCAGCCCGCTCAATTCATGGGCCAGCTTGTTAAGGACGGCCAATTGATGGGCTTGGCGACGCAACGCTTCCTCCGCCCGCTTGCGCGCGGTGATATCGCGAATGGCGCTCGTGATGAGGACTCCCTCCTCGGTCTCCAAAGGGCTGAGGCTGATCTCAACAGGAAATTCGCTGCCATCCTTGCGCAGGCCGTAGAGTTCCAAGCCTGCCCCCATGGGACGCACGCGGGAATTGGCAAAGTAGCCGGCGCGATGCCCAGCATGCCTTTCCCGAAAACGCTCGGGCAACAGAGTTTCGACGGATTTGCCAAACAATTCATTCCGCTTGTAGCCAAAAAGTTTCTCAGTTTGATTGTTGACGAGCACGATGTGGGCGTCTTTATCAACAATCACGATGGCGTCCGGAGCAGACTCCAAAAGCCCACGAAACTTGGCCTCGGTTTTCTTGCGCTCAGAAATGTCTTGAACAGTACCCACCATTCGAACCGTTTTGCCGGCTTGATTGAGAATAACCTCCCCTTGCACATGCAGCGTCCGCACTATTCCATCCGGACGCACGATGCGATGGTCAAAAGTAAATGCCTGTTGACTGAAGTGAGCCACTTGCACAACCTGATGGACAAATTCGCGATCGTCGGGATGGATACATTTTAGAAACGTTTCATAGGTCGCATCGAACTCCTCGGGCTTGAGGCCATAAATGCGATAAAGCTCATCCGACCAGGTTATTTTGTTCAGAACGATGTCCCACTCCCAACTGCCAAGATGAGCGAGCTGTTGCGCTTCAGCGAGACTCCTCTGGCTCTTCCTGAGCTCTTCCGCCAATTTTTTCTGTGCAGTAATGTTGCGGCCCTCGGCGAGCACATAACTGACCTGATTATTTTCATTAAGGACAGGAATGAGGCTGAAATTGATGACGATAACTTGGTCGTCGACGATCCGTAACCGCTCGTCGTAGTTGACGGCTGTCCCGGCGACGGCTTTCTGAAAGGCCAGTCGGACCCGGGCTTGCACTTCATGATCGAACGCCCACCAAGGACCTTCCAGAAAGTTTATCTTGATCAATTCGTCATGAGGAAAACCGGAAGCCAGCTCAGCGGCTTTATTGACCAAAAGGATTTTGCCGTCCACAGCCACTTTCGCATTGAACGTCGACATATTGTCGATGTATTCGCGCAGTTCCTTCCGGCTTGCAGCCAGAGCTTTTTCCGCTCTTTTGCGGTCAGCGATTTCGGCTCGCAAGGCTTCAATGGCCTTGGTAAGATCTATTGTGCGTTGCTGAACCCGCAGCTCCAATTCGTCATAAGCCCGGTGCAGCGCCTCTTTGGCCCTCTTGCGTTCCGCAACAACAGCGGCAAGAGACATCGTCAATACTGCCATAACACCTATGAAGCCATGGAGCAACAGCAGCGACTCGTTCACCCTTTCCCTTACAAAGGGGCCGAAACCGTCCAGGGTACCCCAGATGGCGATACCCGAGAGCATAAAAATAACAATTACCGTTTCACGTTGGCCAAAACGGAAGGCGACCCAGACGAGGATTGGAACACAGAGAAAACCGAGCGGATGACTTTTGTCTTCGGTGAGAAACAATCCGCCGAACACAGCCAGGCTCACAAGAATCAGGGAAAACAACAAAAGCATGGCCTCCAAGATCTGGCGCCGGCTCCAGCGAACATTTAGAATGTGTCTATCGGAGTTGGCAAGCCAGAGAATCAGCAAAGGCGCCACGATAAGGTCGCCCATCGCATCTCCCAGCCACCAAGTCAACAAGATGGATACATAGTTTCCCCAGTTGGCGAAACTGCCGAGACAGAGAGTGGTCACTCCGATCGTAGCGCTCACTGCCGTGCTCACGATGCCGGCAAAAACGGCAAATTTAAAAATATTGAGCGGCCGCTCGAAGGCATTGCGGCCGTTGGCAAATCTATTCACCAAATAAGCGCCCACCAATCCTTCAAGCGTATTCCCGCTGGCGATGGCGATCGAGGTGGCGACCGATCCTGCTGTCGTCACATTTACCAGGAATGCGCCGAGAAAAATTCCAGGCCAGACGCGATATCCCAACAACAGGAAAGCTGCCAGCGTGATCCCGGTTGGCGGCCACACTGCTGAGGCGCTGGGATGCACGAAGGCCAGCCTTAATCCTAGCTTGCCGGCGATGAAATAAACTGCAGCAAGAATGGCGACAATCGCCAGATTTTTAAAAAACCGAAAATGTGCCACCTCATTTTTACCGTTACGCGAGCGCACGGCAATTGCTCGCTCAACGATTTGTTCGTTAGTTCGTTTCGTGGTGCGGGGTTCAAATTCCCCGGCGAAGCTGTGGTGTGCAGTCACCGTCGGTATCAGCGAGGTGGTTGTATCAAAGTTGTTAACATCCATAACTCGCGGTCCTTCTGAAAGCGCCTATATACTGAAACCATAATAAAACCTCCTCATGAGCCTTGGAAAATGTTCAAAACTAATTTTACTGTGAAATTTCTGCACAGCAAAGGATTTCCAAAGATGCCTTGTGTTAAAGTACACGGAAAGTAATTTTTAGATGAATCCTTTAATTTCACGAAGTTCATTATAGATTTGCTATAGTGTATTGCATTCCTATTGCCTTGAAAGCATTATGCGACACATTAGAGAGCAAAACTCATTCCATATCGGAATCATATTTCGCCGGCAGCTCGATCACAAACGTGGTGTGATCGCCATGCTCGCTTTCAACAAAAATTTCTCCTTGATGTTCCTTGATGATGCCGTAGCTGATGCTCAGGCCCAAACCGGTTCCTTCCGACCGCATTTTGGTGGTGAAAAACGGGTCGAATATTTTGGGCAGGATTTCCGTCGCCATGCCGATGCCGGCATCGTAAAACTCAACGTGGATAAAGTGCCGCCCATGGCGCTGCTGCTCGCGCGCGGCAATTTTGAGCAGCTTGTTCTCGTGTGGGCCGGGATATTTTTCGTTCAGCGCATGGTGCGCGTTGTTCAATAAATTGATAAAGACCTGCTGAAGCTGCTGGCTGCGGCATTTGATTGCCGGCAAGCTCGGAGACACGTCAAGGATCAAGGTGATGCCGTCCTTGCGCAGTTGGGGCTCGATCAAGTGCAGCGAGGAATCGAGAATCTCGGCCAGGCTGGCCCAGCTCCGCTCCAGCGGTTGCTGCCGCGCAAAAGTGAGCAGGTTGTGTACGATCTTGGTGACGCGGTCGCTCTCGCGCATGATGCCTTGCAACAGCAATTGTTTCTCTTCGTTTTTGGGCGCCCGATCGTACAAAATTTGCGCGTAATTAATGATGCCGGTCATGGGGTTGTTGATTTCATGGGCGACACCGGCGGCCAGCTCGCCGAGCGAAGCCAGTTTGGCAGTTTGCTGAACCTTCTGCTGCAAGATTTCACGAGCTCGCTCGCTTTGCATGGCAGCGGTGATGTCGCGCAGAGCGATGATGGCGCCGATCAATTGCACGCGCTCGTCGTATAGCGGCGCGGCATTGACCGAAAGATACTTTTCCGTTCCCGGCCGGCAAATTTTCAAGCGAAAATCGCTGATCCGCCGCTGCGCATCCAGCGCGAGATTAATGGGGTTATTTTCCGGCAGCATGCGCTCATCCGCCAGCGTGCGAAATTCCCATTGATGGCTCAATGCCGTAAAACGGTGCTGCATCAACGCGGCCGGCGACGTTTCCAAAATTTCTTCGAGCGCGCGGTTGCCAATGAGCAGATCGCCGGCGCGATCCAAAACCGCAATACCGTCGTTCATCGTGCGCAGCAACAGCTCGCGCAATTCGGCGGCGCGGTGCAGCTCCGATTCGTAATGTTTTTTCTCCGTAATGTCGCGCGCCATGCCCATATACAGCACGTCGGTAATCGGCGCGGCGTTGAGGTCAATGGTTCGTGGCAAAATCCGGCGCCGGTGGGGCTTTCCGTTCGCGCGTTGGCGCAAAGATTCACGATCATCGCAAGCATGGGGCGCGCCGTTTGACGAGGCGGAATGACCATTCGTCTTCTCCACTGCAAACGCCGCAGGCAATTCCGGCGGCGCCAAAGCCATGGCAGGCACCAATGCGGGCGAGATGGCAAAAGAAATTCCGCCGCTGTGGCAGGCAAAGGCCGGCGAAAATTCTTCCTGCGATTGGATCACCAGCTCGCCGCGAACCGGTTGCCGATCGAGCAGATCGCTCACCAGCTCTTCCGAGCCGATGGTTTTGGCCAGCACTTCGTTCAGCGTCGATTGCAGCAATTCTTCGCGGCGGCAGCCCACCATCTCGCAAAATTTTTCATTCACTTCGACGAAACGCAGCTCGCGGTCGACGACGAAAATCCCATCCAGCGCATCCTGAATGAGATGGCGATATAAAGCCTCGGAATGCTGCAATTGGGTTTCGCGCTGCTTCAAGTGCGAAGCCATGCGATTGAACGATTTGCTCAACAGCGCCAATTCATTGTGTCCGACAATTTCGATGCGGTGGTTGAAATCGCCGCTGCCCAGGCGTTGCGCGCCCTCGATGAGCCGCTGCATCGGCTGGTGCAATTGCCGGCTGAGCAGCAAAGCCAACGCGATGCCTGCTCCCAAAAACAGCGCCATCACGGCCAAATTCAGCTCGTAAAATTGCCAGCGTTGCCGGCCTGCAAACGTAAGATCATAATCGAGACGTAAGAATCCGGCAGGAACAGAGGCCGGCGCGTGATGAGCAGAAACCGATGCTGTGCTCGTGCCGTTTAACGCTCCCTCCGTTTGCGCCAACAACGGACGAATGGTGACAAAGGCATCTTGAACACCATCATGGCGGATCACGTAATCGATGGGCTTGGCCTGGTGGCGCAAGCTGGCGAGCAAATGCTCTAATTCGGCGTCGGGTGTGGAATTGGGAGAACCGCGTTGCAAAATCGGTTGGAGATCGGTGGCATAGACGATGCACCGCAGTATATTTTCAGTGGCGAGCAAATTATCAAGCTCTTCCCCTAAGCGCTGGTGATTAACGCCGACAGAGGCAATCGTGGTCGGCCCGTTCGGCGCGAGATCTTGCGCCGGCTTGTTTTGCGGTTGGACGGGCCTGGCCGTAAATAGAGGCTCAAGATGGCGGACAGTGTGCGCGCTGCGAGCGCGGCCATTCTCGTAAGTGTGCTGCAGCAGACTTGGTTGCAGCAACCGCAGGCCGACGGTTGTTACGATCATGCCGTAAGTGACCACCAGCAAAATCGTGCCGGCGAGCAAACGGTTGCGAAAGCTCATGCCCGCGAAGCGGCGGCCGAGAAACTCGTATGCTCCCTCCCAACAGCGCCTTACCCATCCTTGAAGGTTATGATGGATTTGCACAAAGCCAGAATATTGAAGCATATCCCTCTGCCTCCATCCATGAATTACAGCAACAAAGCTGAAGTGTCACGGATAAAACCGGAGCAACTACGTCGAAAACGCTGTTTGTGAGGTACTGAGGAATTTTCTTGGCGCTACGTCCCCGCAGGGTCGAGGCTGCAGAAAGTTCCCAAATGAATTTCCACTATGGAAATTCGTTCACCTTTTGGGCAAGGCAACAAACATCACCGTGCCTCAAAAGGCAAAAAAAATTGGTGGGGTCCGCCGGCCGGATGTCAAGTCAAGGATGGAAGAGCAATGGCAAGCAATACCCAACACACAGTCCAGAAATTGTCTGCGTGCGCTAAGGTTTTGGAAATAATCAATTCCAAGCCCAAGCTCACTTTCACAACAACATACACTTTCCCCTACTATTCCCCTCTCAAAATCAACCTTAGATTACCGGCAGACGCGGAAAAGTGCGGAAAAAAATGTTCGAAAAAAAATAGCCCGCAAGCGCACGAACCGGCTCACGGGCAATCAACTGCGTCGTCCAAAATTCGCTTTGATTTTCATCGAATTAATGTCATTTTTCTCCGTTCAATTTTATTGCCAGCCAGTAGCTCGTAGAAATAAACTCCGCTCGCCACAGTTTTGCCATTGCGATCACGTCCATCCCAAGAAATCGCCTGCTCGCCGGCGGGAAGCTCGCCTTCCAACAATGTGCGCACGCGTTGACCGGTGACATCATAGATAACGAGTTGAACCCTTTGGCGCTCGTTCAAATAAAAGTGAATGATGGTTTCAGGGTTAAACGGGTTTGGATAATTCTGCGCCAGAGCCGGGGTTGTCGGAGATGTTGATGTTTGAGATGGCATCGCAATTGGCTTCTCCAATTGGGTGGATGATTCAGATCGACGCCTCTGATAATTTTCGGTGATTCTCGCGAATAATTTCACATGCTCCACAGCGCTGCCATCTCCGCTTTGCGCCATCGTCTGTAATTGCGCCAGAACATTTTGTGCCGCGATGAAGTCATTTTGGCGATACAGATGAATCAACCCAGCATTGGCCAAAAGCTCGGCCTTGTACTCGACATTGTTCTGACCAAAGGCCACTAATTTTGCCAACGCGGTCGCTATTCGGTTTTCAACCAGTTCTTTTTCCATCAACACCAGTGCCAGCATTTTACGAACAAAAGAGATCACCTTCTGATTGTTGGCGTAGTCAGCAACCAGCGTGAAATCGACATTGGGGACGCGGGCATCTTGCAGCTCGCGGTGTAATCCGGTTATCAACTCGCTGGCCCGGCCCCAATCGCCGGTGGTGAGTCCCTCGTCAATGGCAGCCTTTAAATCCTCCGACCAATTCAATGGTGAAGCATTGGTTCCGGCGGCAACCATCGATGTCATAAGATTGTGGTTCGTCTCGGCAGGCGGCAGTTCCGTCATGGTTCCGGATTTGGATGGTTGCAGGTAAGTCGGATCGTATGTATCGCTCTTACCCCAGCCAACCGGGCTTGGCGCGCTGGTGAGATAGGGCGAAACATCCACGTTACCGAAGACGTCACTTTGCTGGCCGCCCCAGTAACAGCGTTCCGCCCGCACCGAATAACCAGCGTAATTCTGATAGGCCTGGTAACCTGCGTTGTCTGAAATCCAATTATTTCCCCACTCATTGCTGACATCTTTGCCAAAAATCGGTGAACTTTGATAGGCGAAAATGCCATTGTCATTATTGAAACGGATATCATTGCGGCCTTTGGTGGTATCGGCACCATAAGCCGTCACATTGGAGTTGAAGAACATGCTCACGCCATCGAGCGCATTGTTGCGGATGGTGTTGCGGTGAAGCTGAGCTAGGGAAGAGTAACCGACATCTATACCGGAAACCAAAGCATGGCCGGAGATGAAATTGTACGTGATGGTTGCGGAGCTGTTGCTGTTCGCTGAAATCCCGTAGCCCATGTAATTGTTTTCGATGCGATTGCCGGTGATAGTCGGTTTGGCATAATTCTCCAAGTCGATGCCGGTTGCATCATTATCGGTGATGAAATTATTGCTGATCGTTGGATGAACAGTAGCGCCACTATAGCCGTTGCCGTTTATATAGACGCCGTAACTGTTGTTGCGGATGTTGCATTTGTCTACTGTGACATTATCGCTGTTGCCAGTGTAAGTGATCTTGATACCGTCCGTCGCATACTGCACGTCACAGCGTCGCAGTGTACTCACATTCGTGCTGCTGCCGGAGTTGATTTTGATGCCGTTCCAAAAGCCGGGCGTGGCGGTGGTGCCGGTGAAGGTGATGCGCTGTCCGGAAATCGTGCTGTTGGCGACAAGACTGCCGTTGATTGTAACCGTAGTGCCAGACGAGAACGTTACCGTTGTATTTGGTGTTACGGTGAGCGTCTTGCCGGATACGAGAGTGACATTGCCGCCTATAGATTCAGAGCCGTTCCACCAAGAATTTTCTGTAATTGTCCCAGAATTAAAACTGAATTTGACATCGAAACTCATGTCGGTGCCATTGGACGTTATGTTAGTACCTGAATTTTGCACGAAAATTTCAAAATTTTCCGATATACGCCATCAAATAGACGTACCTCTGCCGCGACGACTATTCTAATGACTCCAAACGGCGCGCTTTTCGATCCACCGCGCTGAACTTTATCTAAAAACTTGTGTCAAGATACT
>JBOHQZ010000187.1:0-9383 GCA_050732275.1 bacterium | reverse complement strand
GCGCAGCGTATTCGATTCCGATTACGCTTGGCGCGGCCAACGGCCTAACCGGTGGCAGCAGCACGATTACCGTGGTTTTGCCGACCGATACGAGCGTTCCTGCCGTGATATCGAACACGATGGTGACAGTCAACGGTGTCAATGCCACCAGCGTGACAACAACGCCGGTGAGTAGACAAGCCGTGATAACCGTGCCGAGCAATATTAATGGCGGCACAATGCTAACACTCGTTTTTGCTGCCGGCGCTGCAATCATCAATCCGACAACGGCTGCCAATTACACGTTAACGGTGCAAACGAGCGCGCAGCCGATTGATGCGATTTCACCGGCTTATGCCATTGCACCGGCGGGCGTTACGCCGGTCACCGTGGGCAACGTTGTCGTCGCGCCGGACATCGCAAACACGACGGCCGGTTACACGATTCCAATTACACTCGGAGCTTCAGGGCTGGCCAGCGGCGGCACGATCACCATCACCTGGCCGAATGATACGATGATTCCCGCCTCTATGGCCAACAACGCGGTGACGGTGAATAGCGTTGATGCCTCGGCGGTGACAACAAATTCAGCGGCACGGCAGGCTACGGTGACAGTTCCGGCCAGTCTCGCCGGCAACGCGCTGGTGACATTGTTGTTTAAAGATATGGCCGGCCTGAAGAATCCCACGACGCCCGGCAGTTACACGCTGCAGGCGCAGACGAGCGCGCAAGCCGTAAATGCCGCTTCGCCGTTGTATACCATCAATGCCGGCGCGCCTTCGCAACCACCGGTCGGCAATATCAGCGGCGTGTTAGCAACGCGCACCAAGTCGCCGTATGACAAATCGAGCCAGAGCAAAGTTTTTTATATCCAAAATAAGTGGTGGACGATTGCGCAAGACAGTGCGGACTCGAAGTGGTACATTTTCGGAGGCAACGCTCCGGGCGCAGCTTGGACGCGCGGCCTCAAGATCGATTCACGTGGCGGCGCACGCGCCGATGTGACGGTCGATGCGGCAACCAATCGCGCCTATATCATCAACTCACAAGGCACGACGAGCATTTTCATGCGCTTGTTGCATAACGGCAGCGCCTGGACGATTGAAGCGCAGGTGTCGCTGGCCGGATTTGACCACGGCGACGGCGCCAACGTTGTCACCATCGCGCGCGCTAAAAATGGGAATCTGTGGGTTTTCCGTATCAATAACGGCGTGCTCGAAGCGCAAGTCTCTGCCGACAACGGCAACACCTGGTCGGCGACGATGCAGATCAAAACCGGCTTGGCCGGTCTCAGAGGCCAAACCGATGCGGTAGCGTTTTCGTCCGGCGGCAATTACATCGGTGTCTTTTATGGAATGACCGCGTCTTCCGGCGGCACGTCGTTTGGATTTTTGAAACATCTCGACAGCGATCCGAACACGACTTGGACTGATGAAACCGCGCAGCTCACCTTCTTTGGCACGGAAAGCTCCGACAATTGGGTGAGCGCCAATACAACGAACGACGGGACGGTGTACGTGATCACGCGCAACAAACCCGGCGCCGCGGGAAATCCGACCAACACCTTGTACAAGCGCAGCGGCAACGCGTGGAGCAAGTTCAAAGTCAATACGAGCACGACGTGGACCAGCCCGGCGCTGGCGATTGACGGCAGCGGCAATCGTTTGTTTGTCATGGGCATTAGCACCGTCACGCCGAACATCGGAGAATACAAATGGTGCGATTTTGGCAATGAAGGCTCACTCGAAAGCGCCGCGCCCACGGTCTTATTGCAAAACAACACCAATAATTTCGGCCATCTCTCGGCGCCGTTGGCAGCCGCGACGAGCGCCACCGGGTTGCTGGTCGTTGGCAGCAACGTTACGACTGACGATTTGTGGTACAGCAAATTCAATCTCGGCGCGCCGAAGAGCGCCGCCCACGAGGCGGAGTTTGAGCAGCAACACAACTTGGAAACGGCCATCGACAGTTTCTCGGAGGTGCAACTCTATCCGAACCCGTTTAACCCGGCGACGACGATTCGCTTTGCCGTTCAAGCGCCGGCAGCGATGAAGCTGCACATCTTCAACATCAAAGGCGAGCTGGTACGCACGCTGGCCGATGGCGAGTTCAACCGCGGCCTTTACGAAAGGCGCTGGAACGGCCGCGACAACACCGGCCGGCCCACCGCGAGCGGTATGTATTTCTATCGCCTACAAATCGGCGGGAAAATGTTTACGGGGAGGATGCAGATGTTGAAGTGACGTAACCCAGTCGGCTCGACTGGGTCGTTGAGGCCAGATGATTTGAATAGAAATAAAAGAAGTGCAACGTAAGGCGTAAAACGCGATGCGTAAAAATTACGCATTACGCTTTTACGTCTTACATTTACATACAGAAACGCCACTTGTTCGGTATTAGAGGCCTGCGGCCGTAGACTTCGTCCGCAGAGTGATGTAATCAAGAACGAGTGGCGTTTTTTTTACTATTTCTAAGCTTTATGTACGCTTTTCCGAACCGCTAATTTACGCGAATACACGCTAATATTTTATTGGCGCAGATTAGCGTTAATTCGCGGTTGACAGATTTGGTTGCGGCCACCGTCGCATACGTAATGCTTCCCCCCTTTCTTAGGCAATAAATCCAATTTTCTGCATGGCCTCAAATTGTCGGTAAACATAACTGGATAACGCCAAAAACCGAATTGCTGTTCTTCGCCAAACTACCCGGAAAACTTACCGGCATAACGAGGAACTCCCGCTCATGGAAGGGGGCAACTCATCTGGTACGCTTTCGAGGGGTTTTCCAACATGATGCCATGAGGTTATTATGAGATCATCAAAATCTTTCCTCAAAATTGCCGCGCTTTTGCTGGTGCTACAGCAAAGCATGATTCACGCTTTCGCGCAGCCCTCCACGCCGCGAGACAGCACGTGGATAACGAACGGCCCGGTTTATGCCGTGGCGTATTCAAAGGGATTGACCTATATCGGCGGCGACTTCACGTACGTCGGCCCGAACACTGGACACGGCGCGGTATTGAGCACCACCACTGGCGCGCCGAATTTAAAATTTCCAAAAGTAAACGGGCCAATATATGTCGTAACTGCGGATGGCGCGGATGGTTGGTACATCGGCGGCAACTTTACCAAAGTCGGTGATTTCACCCGAAACTGGATCGCTCACCTCAAAGCTGATGGCACGGTTGATCCCAACTGGAACCCCAACCCTACCGGAAGCCTTATATCTGATCCTATACATATTCACGTCATCGTTGTGAGCGGCTCGACGGTTTATGTCGGCGGCAGCTTCACAAGTATCGGCGGCCAAGAACGGCGTGGTCTTGCGGCGTTAAATGCTTCAACTGGTCAGGCGACCTCCTGGAATCCTAATTCTTCCGGTATTGTTCGCGCGATAGCGATCAATGGTGAAATAGTATATGCGGGAGGTGACTTTGCCGCAATCGGTGGACAAAACCGGCAACGCCTTGCCGCCATCGATATGGCAACGGGAAGTGCAACCGCCTGGAATCCGGCGCTTAACGCGAGAGTCCATTCTATCGTTATCAGTGATACTTTACTATTTGCTGGCGGCGAATTTACCAGCGCCGGAGGGCAAGTGAGAAACCGCCTTGCGGCATTTGGTTTAACTTCCGGCCAAGTCACGGGGTGGAATCCCAACGCGGACAACATGGTTTTTGTTCTTGCATTAAAAGAATCCACGCTCTATGTCGGCGGCGCTTTTTTAAACATCGGCGGCTTGTGGAGAAGCAAGCTCGCCGCGCTTTCTATTTATTCAAGCACACCGTTAAGCTGGAATCCTAACGTAAGTGCTCCGGTTCGTGCAATTTATTTGAATGGCTCGACGGTCTATGTCGGTGGCGATTTCACCCACATTAACGGAAAAACCGCAAGCCGCATTGCTGCCTTGGATGCGACAACCGGCAAGGCTACGGCATGGATTGCAAACGCACTGGAGCCGGTTCGTGGGTTAGCCGCCAACACCAATGGTTCGGTTGTCTACGCCGGCGGACTTTTTCGGAGTATCGGCGGGCAATGGCGAACTCGGCTGGCGGCATTGAATGCTGAAACCGGTTTCGTGACCGCATGGAATCCGAATGTCAATGGTTCGGTCAACGTCATGACGATCAGCGGGTTCAACATTTATATCGGTGGCGCCTTTACTCTAGTTGGCGGCAATAGCAGAAATCATATTGCCGCCTTTAGCGCCACAACCGGCACCGTTACGCCATGGAATCCCAATGCCAATGGCGATGTGCATGCCATCACAATAGACAACTTCACCGTTTACGTGGGCGGAAAATTTACCAAGATTGGCGGACAAACAAGAAATCTATTAGCCGCTCTCGATTTCAACAACGGCCTGGCAAAGAACTGGAATCCCAATCTCAGCACCGGCAACGTTTATAAAATTTTGGTGAAAGGCGCCACCATCTATGCCGGCGGCGATTTTTTTAGCGTTGGTGCTCAATCGCGGCAAGCACTCGTGGCCATAGATGCCACGACCGGACTGGCTTCGGCGTGGAACCCCAATCTGAATGCTTTTAGCATCGTTTATGCTATGGCGTTAGAAGACTCAACGCTGTACATCGGCGGCGACTTTAATACTGTCAAAGGACAAAACCGCAACCGCTTGGCCGCCGTTAATATCACGACCGCGGATCCAACTGCGTGGAATCCGAACACCAATGGAACGGTGCGAGCGCTGATACTAAATGGGTCAAATGTTTATGCCGGCGGCGATTTTACGAGCATCGGCGCACAAACGAGAAATTATCTGGCGGCGGTCGATAAGGCCACCGGAATGCCGGCAGGCTGGAATCCCAATGCAAACAATTACGGCTCCGGTCAGGGGCTCCTTGCTGTGGGTTCGGCGATTTTGGCAGGAGGTACTTTTACAACGATGGGAGGAAACATGCAAGATCGCTTTGCGCAATTTGGCGATATCGTGGTAACCAATAATCCTCCGAATGTCCCTGCCCTCGCTCAATACAAATCGGATAACATGACGGTCATTCCTGAAGGCGGGATGATCAATGAGAAAAAATTCATTTTCCAAGTCACAGTTTCTGATCCGGATGACGATCAGGTCAAATTCCAAATTGAGCTGCGAAAAATTAGTGAACCTTTCACTGGTATCCCAACTTTTGAATCCCATCAATTATATAGCGGCGTATCGTCACGCTCGTCAAAGGAAGGTCTTACTGCTGGTGGCTATAAATGGCGCGCGCGTGTGATTGACGCGAGTGGACTAGCCAGTGACTGGGTAGAGTTTGGCGCGCCCGGGAATACGGACTTCGTAGTCAACGAGGCTCCCACTCTTACGGCCGTCAATCAATTCAAGTCAGATGCAACAACGGTCATTACTACCGGCGGAACAACGAATGAGAAAAAAGTCGTTTTCAAGGCCACGATTTCCGATCCAGACAACGATCAGGTCAAACTCCAAATCGAGCTGCGGAAATTTAACGAAGCATTTACCAGTTTGCCAAACTTGCAAAGCGGCTTGCTCAATAGCGGTGGGCAGGTAATCGTCATCCAGGATAGTTTGGCTGATGCCAATTACAAATGGCGTTATCGGGCGCTGGATAGTAAAGGCTTGACGAGTTTTTGGGTGGATTTTGGCGCGTCTACAAATACTGATTTCGTTGTTGCCACCAACAAACCTCCGGCTGCACCCACCACGCTAAAACAGTTAAAGGCGGATGGCGTAACCGCCATTCCCGAAGGCGGAACCACGGGTGAGAACAAAGTCATTTTCAAAGCCATGGTTGCTGATCCGGACAGCCAGGGGGTCTTGCTGCAAATCGAACTGCGGAAAACGGCAGAAACCTTTTCCGGCTCGCCGAGTCTGCAAAGCGTTCAGGTCAAGAGCGGCGCGCTGGCAACGATTACTTTTGAAAGCTTTAGCGGCCCGGCGAGCTACAAATGGCGCTGCCGGACTATGGACGCGAAAGGTTTGACAAGTGCTTGGGTGGAGTTCGGGGCCGCGGGCAATACCGACTTTATAATGAACCAGCCTCCCGCCGTAAGCAGTGTCTATCAATTCAAATCGGATGAAACAACCATCATTTCTGAAGGTGGAACGACAGTCGAGAATAGGGTTGTCTTCAAAGCGTCACTGAATGATCCGAATAATGATCAAATCAAACTGCAAATCGAGCTGAGGAAAATGGCCGAGGCTTTCACCGGTACGCCCAACTTGCAAAGTAGCTTGCAAAATAGCTGGACGACAGTGAGTATCGCCAAAGATAGCCTCGCCTTTGCAGACTATAAGTGGCGTTTTCGCGCAATGGATGCCAGAGGGCTGGCCAGTGATTGGAAGGAATATGGAACGCCGGGGAATATCGATTTTACCGTCGCGCCTGAAATACCGATATACCCGGCCGTTGCGAGTCCGCAAGCCAGCGGCAAGGAATTTTGGGTTGATATCTATGTGGGAAATGATGCCAAACCGGTTTCCAACCTGTTCGGCGTCAGCTTCGTTTTGAATTTTTCGCCATACAATTATATCGATGTCGTCATGCCTTATGAGAGCGCAGTAATCCCGGGAAACTTCATGGGCAATGACGTCGTCTTATATCAAACCGTGGAAAAAAACGCCAGCAGAGTGAATGTGGGGATCAGCCGCAAAGCCGGCCAAGGCGGCGTAAATGGTTTTGGTAGAGTCGTGCAGGTAAAATTCATTGCCCGCGCTGATACGCCGGATAGCACGCAAGCCACGTTCAACATCATCAACGTGAAAGCCAACGATCCGCAGGGCAAAGCAATCAATTTAACGCCAAAATTCAAGTCCATCACCATTATCAACAAAAATATCTTGGTTTGGCCGGGTGATACCAACAACGACGGTATTGTCAATCAAGCCGACGTTTTGCCCATCGGGCTTTATTAGGGCAGCAAAGGCCCGGCGCGGCCGAAAACGGCAATAGATTGGATGGGCCAACCCAGCGCGGCTTGGACACCGCTTGCCGCCACGCACGCCAATGCCAATGGCGACAGCATTGTCAATCAGGGCGAAATTTCAGCGATAGGATTAAATTGGGGAAAGTTCCATTATCCGCTATCGTCCCCGGCCGATGGCGAGCTGGAGAAAAGCCAAACGCCGGCGAGCGCCATGATCGTGCCGGAAATCATTCCGGCGGTGCAGCCGCCGAATCGGGAATTTTTCATGCGGATCAAAGTCGCTGAAGTGAACAATCTCTTCGGCTTATCCTTCGAGTTGAATTATGATCAGCCTCAACTTCTGCAACTGTTGACGGTCGAGCCCGATTCTTTGTTTGGTCAGGATGTTGTCTTCTACCCCAACATCGACGCGACCAACGGTGAGATCGCGGTCGGCATCAGCCGCAAGGCCGGCCAAGCTAGCGTGAACGGTAACGGTTCAGTTCTTCGCATAAAAGCGAAAATCGCCGCCAACGCCACAGCCGACGCCAAGATTAGTTTTTCGCTGCAAAACGTGGCCGCCAACGATGCCAATGGTGCGGCCATAAACTTAAGCCCGCCAGCCGCCAGCCTCACGATCAGCAACACGACGGGGATCGATTCCAAGGGAGAAACTTCGGCGCCAACAAGTTACCGGCTGCTGCAGAATCACCCCAATCCTTTCAACGCCGGAACGTTGATCAAATATGAAATTCCCCAAGCCGGCCCGGTGTCGTTAAAAATTTACAACCTCGCCGGCCAGGAAATTTTGGAGATGGTAAATGCCGTGCAGCAACCCGGGCGTTATCAAATCAACTGGAATGGGCGGAATGGCCAAGGCAAGATCGTGCCCAGTGGAATTTATGTTTTCAAGCTGCTGGTGAATGGTTTTGAAGAGACGAGGAAGATGACATTCATGAAGTGATTCTAAAGTTGAAATTGATTTTCTGCCCAAAGCCGCCCTTCTCACCGAAGGTGCGGCTTTGTTTTTGCGCTTCAGCACGGTAAGCAATAAATTCACCTTTCCGCATAGCTTGAAATTGCCGCTAAATAAAGAAGAACGCCACCACCAGATTCTCGTTCTTCGACAAACCGCCAGGAAAATTTACTGGCAAAGCGAGTAACTCCCGCCCATGGAAGGGGCAACTCATCTGATGTGCTGTCGAGGGGTTGCCACAAGATAACATGAGGTTATTATGAAAGCATCAAAATCTTTCTTCACATTTGCCGCGCTCTTAATAGCACTGCAGCAGAGCATGATTCATGCTTTCGCGCAACCCTCCACGCCGCGAGACAGCATGTGGATCACGAACGGCACTGTCAGTGCCGTGGCTTATTCAAAGGGATTGACCTATATCGGCGGCGACTTCACGTACGTCGGGCCGAATACCGGGTACGGCGCCGCATTGAGCACGATCACCGGCGCGCCGGATTTAAAATTTCCCAAGGCCAACGGGCGAATTAATATCGTAACCGCAGATGGCGCCGATGGTTGGTACATCGGCGGCCAATTTACTAAAGTCGGTGATCTTACACGAAACTGGATCGCCCACATCAAAGCCGATGGCACGGTTGATCCTAACTGGGACCCCAACCCCTCTGGAACCCTTACAACTGATCCTATACCTTTTTACGCTTCTATGCATATTTACGCCATTGTGGTAAGCGGCTCCACAGTTTATGTCAGCGGTAATTTTACTAGTATTGGAGGACAACAAAGGCGTGGAATAGCGGCGTTAGAGGCCTCGACCGGACAAGCAACTTCCTGGAATCCTCATGCCTCCGGTATTGTCCGCGCGTTGGCGCTCAAAGATACAACGGTGTATGCGGGAGGCGCCTTTGAATTGATAGGTGGACAAAGCAGAAAATATCTTGCCGCCCTCGATATGGCAACGGGAAATGCGACCGCCTGGAATCCGGTGCTGAATGCAGGAGTCAACATCATTGCTATCAGTGATTCTTTACTCGTCGTTGGTGGATTTTTTACCAGTGCTGAAGGGCAAGCGCGACAACATCTCGCCGCATTTGATCTAACTAACAGCCAGGTCACGGCTTGGAATCCCAATATCGACGCTAATATTTACGCTCTCGCCATTGACGGAACCACGCTTTATGCCGGCGGCAATTTTACGTCAATCGGAGGTTTGCCAAGAGAGTATACTGCCGCGCTTTCTATTTATTCAAGCACACCTTTGAGCTGGGATCCCAAAGCTAACGGCCCGGTGCATGCAATATGCTTGAATGGATCGACAATTTATGCCGGCGGCGTTTTTACCAAAATTGGTGGAGCAAACAGGCACCAGATTGCTGCCCTGGATAAGACAACTGGCAATGCTACGGCATGGAGCTCGGTCACGCCGGCGCCGGTTCGTGGATTAGCGGCCAACACCGACGGTTCCATCATATATGCGGGTGGAAATTTTGGGAGCATCGGTGGACAATGGCGAAATCGGCTCGCCGCATTGTATGCAGCAACCGGTT
>JBOHQZ010000186.1:0-9399 GCA_050732275.1 bacterium | reverse complement strand
TGCCTTGCCGATCATTGGTGACTGATGAAAGATAAAATAAAAATGCTCATCGCGCCATTGGCGATTATTCTCATCGCCTCAAACGCTTGCGCCCAGAGCAGCTTCCAATCTATTTCCACGACGAGCAACGAGCCGCCTTCTTCGGCTGCTTCTATCGCCGGCTGGCCGGTGACTGAGGGCCGTGCGGGCGGTGGGCGTTATGCGCAATTAACAGACATCAATCGTGACAACGTCGCGACGCTTAAAATTGCCTGGACTTATCGTCACGGTGATTTCAAATCCGGCGGTTCGTTGCCGGACAAATTTTTCAAAGGCAGTGCTTTCGAATGCACGCCGATTGTTGTGGAAGGCCGGTTGATTTTTACCACCCCTTTCAATCGCGTCATTGCGCTTGATCCGGAAACCGGCAAGGAGCTATGGACCTTCGATCCGAGGATTGATAAGAACCGTCGCTTCGCCAATATGCTCATCAATCGCGGCGTGGCGTATTGGCAGGATGCGAACGCAGAAAGCGCAAGTGCGAGTCGCGTGTTTATCGGCACGCTTGATGCGCGTTTGATTGCGATTGAGGTCAAGACCGGCAAGCCTTGTCGTGATTTTGGCAAGAACGGCACGGTGAATCTTCTTGAAGGCGTCGAGCATCTCGTCGATCCTTGGGAATACAATATCACTTCGCCGCCGACGGTTGTGGGCGATATTGTTATCGTCGGCTCCTCGATTGCCGACATCATCCGCCGCATTCAGCCTTCGGGTTTGGTGCGTGGTTACGATGCTCGCACGGGCAGCCTCGTTTGGCGCTTCAACACCATTCCGCAGGCGGGTGAATTTGGCAGCGAGACGTGGGAGAACGAAAGTTGGAGGCAAACCGGCGGCGCGAATGTTTGGTCGACGATGACTGCCGATATTGAACGTGGCCTCGTATTTTTGCCGGTGAGCACGGCCGGCCCCGATCTTTACGGCGGCGATCGCCCCGGCGCCAATCTCTTCTCCGATGCGGTCGTTGCGCTCAAGGCCAAAACCGGCGAGCGGGTTTGGCATTTTCAAACCGTGCATCACGATATTTGGGACTACGATCTCGCCGCGCCGCCGATTCTCGTGCGCATCAATCATGATGGCCGCGAGCTTGATGCCGTTGCGCAGGCGACCAAGACCGGCTTCGTCTTTCTCCTCGATCGTGAGACCGGAGCGCCGCTTTTTCCTGTGGAAGAGCGGCCGGTGCCGCAGTCCGATGTGCCTGGTGAGAAGTCGTGGCCGACGCAGCCTTTCCCAATGAAGCCGCCGCCGCTGATGCCGCAACATCTGAGCGAAGAAGATTTGTGGGATATCGATCCCGAGCGCTTGGAAAAGTGTCGCGAGAAATTGCGCGCGTTGCGCAATGAGGGCATCTTCACGCCGCCGAGTGAACGTGGCTCGATTCTTTATCCAGGTGCCGGTGGCGGCGCGAACTGGGCGGGGGGAGCTTTCGATCCGACGAGCGGCATTCTCTATGTTCCCGTGAATAATGATGTCATGGTGCATGGTCTCAAGAAATTGCCCGATTCGAATTTCGACAAGACCGACGGCATTGTGTTGCGCAACAGTTTCTCGGCGGTTTGGTGGGCGCTTACAGGCAGAGGCACCGGGCTGCGCTATTCGATGGTTGATAGAAAACCTTTTACGGAAGACGGTGTTCCATGCAAGCGTCCGCCCTGGGGCTTGCTCGTTGCGGTCGATCTGAATCGTGGTGAAATCGTGTGGCGAGTTCCGGTGGGCGAAGATAAGAACGGGGTTCGCGGACTCCCCAACTTCTGCCCGCCGCTGGTCACGGCAGGAGGGCTGATATTTCATGGCGGCGCGCGCGACCAACGCCTTTATGCCTATGATACGCGGACCGGCGAAAGACTCGCGCATTTTGATTTGCCCGCCGGATTGCACGCCGGACCGATTACCTATAAACTGCATCCCGAGGGAAAGCAGTATCTCGTGGTTGCGCCAGGAGGGCATACCATCCTCGGCTCAAAGCTTGGAGATTACGTGATGGCGTATACGTTGCCGGATTGAATCGGATTGAGCGGAATGCAACAGTATCGTTAGGAGGCAACAGCACAGAAACTTCATGGCGCAACAATTTTTGTGTAAGGTCATTCGAAGGACGGACTCATGGCAAAGCTTCTTTTCTTTAACATACCTGCTTACGGACACGTAAACCCAACACTGCCCGTCGTAACAGAGTTGATGCAGCGTGGCCATCACGTGGTCTACTACAATTCAGCTACTTTTGAACCGGCGATCAAAGGAACGGGTGCTGAGTTTCGCGCGTATCCCAATTCGAATACATCCGAATCTGACTTGGCTAAACGCATAAACAATCTAGTCAACGTTACCGTATTCATACTAGAAGAAAGCATCCGTTTGTTGCCTTTTTCATTGGACACAATAGAACAAGAGAAACCCGATTTAGTAATTTTTGATTCGATTGCGCTTTGGGCTATGCAGGCTACGCGCTTGCAAAACGTCTCTTCCGTTGCATCCATCAGTACTTTTGTTCAGGAAGGTGTCTCGGGTATGCTCGAGTGGCGTGATTACCTACACATGCTTCAGCAAGCATTTACCAAATTGCCAACTTTGCAACGCCTACGTCGACAATTAGTGAAAACGTACGGCTCTGCCATTTTTCCTGATAAATCTATCCTGCCTTGTAAAGGCAACTTTAACCTAGTCTATACTTCGCGCGAGTTTCAACCAGATACGCCTTATATTGACGACAGTTTTCACTTCGTCGGGCCCTCAATTCTTATGACCACTCGAAAGGAGACTGACTTTCCTTGGGACTTACTTGATCCTGAACGCACCAAAATCTATCTGTCTCTCGGTACTCTTTACAGTAATAATCTTGAGTTTTACCGTACAGTCTTTGAGGCTTTTTCTGACCATCCAGCTCAGTTCATCCTCTCGGTGGGTCGCCTAACCGACATGCATGAGCTTGGGCTTGTCCCGGATAACTTCATTGTTCAATTGACCGTGCCTCAACTGGAGCTATTACAAAAAGTAGATCTGTTTATCACGCACGGTGGGATGAATAGTGTTAATGAGGGATTGAACTATGGAGTGCCTTTGGTAGTTGTGCCGCAACAAATCGAGCAGGTGTTTAATGGAAGGCAGGTTGCTCGCCAAGAAGCTGGGGTTGTCCTAGCTGACAGGCCCCCTTATGGACGTCTGGATGCTGGCGACTTACGACGTACCGTAGACAAGATTTTAGCAGACCCAACATATCGCCTTAACTCCGAACGACTTAGTCGTTCTTTTCACGATGCAGGTGGATACCAACGGGCAGCTACCGCAATAATATCGTGGTTAGATTAGCATTTAGAGCAGATCCATTCATCGAATACAACACCATTTTTACGCTACCTAACATGGTTTCTTTATGAATTGGTTTGGCATTCAGCAAAATGAGGGTTTTGAATATCACCTTTAGCGCTAGGCTTGGGCAGCGCTACTATGATCGCCGGCGGCGGGAAGTGGTCGGTTGACAAGCTGATAACGGATCAATTTTTAGAGAGCGGAAAAGTGCTCAAAAATAGCAAGAATCGGGTTTCCAAACAAATTGCCCGAAACGCTGAGCCGTGTTGTTACATCTGCAAAATAGAGCGGGCATAAGTTTTCAAATCTCGCGCGCCAACCTCCCCAGCGTCGCCAGCGCCTGCTCCAGCTCGACCGACCACGGATAGCCGCAACTGAGGCGGATGAAATTCTGATAGCGCTGCTTGGCGGAAAAGACCGGACCTGGAACGATGCTGATCTTGGCGTCGAGCGCTTTTTGATATAACAACATCGCGTTCACCGATTTCGGCAGCTCCACCCACAAGATGAATCCCCCGACTGGCCGCGTCACTTTCGTTCCCGCCGGAAAATATTTGCTGATCGCCCGCACCGTCGACTGCACTTGCGTCGCAAAAGCGCGGCGAATTTTGCGCAAATAATGATCGTAGCCGCCGTTTTGCAGCATCTCCGCAATCGCCATCTGCGGCAACGAGGCGGTGGCAACGGTGTTGGTGAGTTTCAAGCGCTCGACCTCGGCTCTGAACTTCCCTGGCGCGACCCAACCGACGCGATAGCTCGGCGACAGCGTTTTCGAAAATGAGGAACATAGCAACACCAGCCCGTGCTTGTCAAACGCCTTCACCGGTTTGGGCCGTTCGGCGCCGTGGTGCAAATCACCGTAGAGATCGTCTTCAATGAGTGGGAGGTCATGCTGCCCGAGAATTTTGATCAACTGCTTTTTTTTCTCTTCCGGCATGCAGCTTCCCAGCGGGTTTTGGAAATTAGGCATTAGCACGCACGCTTTCACCGTGCGCTTCTTGATGGCGGCTTCCAAATCGTTGAGGCATATTCCCGCCTTGGGATCGGTGGGAATTTCCAGCGCGCGCATTTTTAGATTCTCGATAATTTGGAGAAAGCCGAAATAAGTCGGCGACTCCACTGCTATCGTGTCGCCAGGATTCGCCACCGCGCGCAAGCTCAAATTCAACGCCTCCGTGCAGCCAACCGTGATCACCAAATCATTTTCCGAAAGACGGCAACCCCAATCCAGCGAGCGGCGCGCGATTTGATGCCGCAACTGCTGATTGCCCACCACCGGATCATAAGAATGGCCGATGTAATCGGTGCGCCGCAAAATCGCGCCCAAAGTGCGATTGAGTTTTCTCGTCGGCAACAGGTGCAAGCAGGGACACGCCGCGCCGAACGGAATGATCTCCGGCCGATTGACCGAGTCATGAATTTTCGCCGCGAGGTCGCCGATTGTCACGCGCGAGGGAGAAAGCGACGGTTGCGAAATAGCCGGCTCCGGCGGCAGCTCGCGAAAGATTTGCCGCACGTAATAACCGGATTGCGGCCGCGCTTCGATAAAACCTTTGTCCTCGAGCAAAGCATACGCTTGCATGACGGTGGAAATGCTGACGCGGTTTTGCGCGCTATATCGCCGCACCGAAGGCACGCGCTCGCCCGGCCGCAGCGTGCCGCGCTCGATCAGATCCGTAATTTCGTGCGCCACTTGCTCGTACAAGTGGTTATTCGAAAGTGTTGATTGATTTGGCATCGCTGATACTCCGTTTTAAAAAAATGTTCGCATGAAACAAAAATCCGATTTGACCGTCTTTGGATAGAGACAATACAGTTCAGTATAATATAAACTGTTATGGTCACAATTGCAAGTAACTGCATCTGTTCTGACAAGATTTTTTTGGCTATATTTCCTGTCAGTAAAATTTTCAAATAATGAAGATTTGAAGATTTTAAGCGGCTCTAACTTAAAAAACTTATCCCTCAACCTTTCGCGGAGCAGTGGCCATGAGCGATCTACGTTACCCCATCGGAAAATTCATCATTGCAGGCGAAGCCAACGGTGCCCAGCGTCCGGAATTGATTCAACAAATTGCGGAGGCGCCGGCTAACTTGCGTGCGGCGATCAAAGGCTTGACCGAACAACAGCTCGATACGCCCTATCGCCCCGGCGGCTGGACGGTGCGACAGGTGGTGCATCACATACCGGACAGCCATCTCAATGCCTACACTCGTTTCAAGCTGGCATTGACGGAAGAAGAGCCTACGATCAAACCTTATAATGAAAAACTCTGGGCCGAGCTTGATGACGTGCGCAATACGCCCATCGAAGTTTCGCTGCAGTTGTTGGAGGCCTTGCACAAGCGCTGGGTCATACTCCTGCAATCCCTCAAGCCGGAGGATTTCGCTTGCACTTTGTTGCATCCGGACAATGGCGTCATGAAACTCGATACGGTGCTGCGCCTTTATGCTTGGCACGGCCGCCATCACGTCGCTCACATCACTTCGCTGCGCGAGCGCATGGGCTGGTGATCATAAGAAAAGCATTTTTCCGCCGAGGATCACCGAAGTCACCGAGAATCGCCGAAAAGATTAAAAAAAATAACTCGGCGACTTTCGGTGGATTTCGGAGAGAGGTTTTTTGTTGCAGCGTCCATCTTGACAATGTTAAGTTAGATCAAGTCTGTCATTCCGACCGAAGGGAGGAATCTTTATGGAGTACCGAGTTTCGGCAGATTTCTCGCTACGCTCGAAATGACAGATTTTAACTTAACATTATCAAGCTATAATAATCATACAAGCATCCCGAAATGACGCGATTGCCGAGAAGAATATGACAACGACGCACCAAGACAGAGACTACGTGCTGGGCACGCACGATGACGAGATCTCACGCTTGGCTCTGCAACATCGTGTCTGGAGGCCGCGCGCGTTGGACGCCTGGCGGCGCGCCGGATTCACCGTTGGCCAAACGTTGCTCGACATCGGTTGTGGCCCCGGTTATGCGTCTATTGATTTGGCGGAAATCGTCGGACCAGCAGGGCGGATCGTTGCCATCGACAGGTCGCGACGCTTTCTTGATGCACTCGAAGCCACACGCCTTCAACGCGGACTCGACAACATCGTGACGCATGAGCTTGATCTGGATGAAGCAAGCCTACCCAACGTTGCAGCCGATGGCGCTTGGTGCCGTTGGGTGTTTGCGTTCGTGAAGCACCCGCGCGATCTTCTCGCACGAGTTGGTGATGCATTGAAACGGGGCGGCGTGCTGGTTTTTCACGAATACTTCGACTACTCCACCTGGCGACTGGCGCCGAGGTTGCCGGCGATGGAAGAGTTCGTCAGCGTGGTGATGGAGAGTTGGCGCGCCAGCGGCGGTGAGCCGGACATCGGCCTCGACCTGCCGCGCTGGCTCGAGGAGCTTGGATTCGAGACCAAGGCTCTCCGCCCGATCATCGATATCGTTCCCGCGTCAAATTTTGTATGGCAATGGCCCAAGGCGTTTCTTCATATCGGCCTTTGCCGGCTGGTCGATCTTGGCTATCTGCCGGCGGATCGCGCCTCGGCCATATCGCAAGCTTTCGCCGCAAGCGAGGCCGCCCCTCACACGCTCATGATTACGCCCGCCGTGCTCGAGGTCATCGCCGTTCGCCGGTGAGGTGGAGAAGTCGGTGCGGCTGTCCCAAAGATCTAAAAATTAATGACGTAAGAAATTGCTTCGGATTGAATTGTACTTGTTAAGGATTGGAATTTGAGTTAATCGCCTCTCTGAAAACATTGAGTATTTTAACATCAAAAATTCCGCAATCCGCAATCATCAATCCGAAATCGGTATAAACGCTTCAGTGAATCAAGGAAGGATTCTTTATATGAATGCTGTGATTTTGGCCTGGCTCGCTTTGAGCATGATTTGGGGCTCGACTTGGTTGTTCATTAAATTGGGTCTGCGTGATTTGCCGCCGTTTACTTTTGTCGGAATTCGCTTTCTGCTTGCGTCTGCAATCCTCGCCGCTATTATTTTTGTTCGTCGCATGCGTTTGCCGCGCGACCGCCGTGAATGGCTGTTTATCGCCTGGACGGGATTCTTGTCTTTCACCATAAATTACGCCCTCGTGTTTTGGGGCGGCCAATATGTTTCCTCCGGCCTCGCCGCGTTGCTCAACGCCACCATGCCGTTTTTCGGAATCATCATCGCACATCATTATCTTCCGACGGAGCGCATCACGCTGACGAAAATCGGTAGTGTGATGCTCGGCATTTTGGGCGTGGGTTTGATTTTTTCCAATCAGCTCAGCTTGCCAAGCGCGCTTTCATTGCTGGCAAGCGCCGGCATCGTTCTCGGCGCATTTGTCGCAGCGTACGCCAACGTGCTCATCAAAGTGCGCGGCAAACATATCGATCCGATCATTCTCTCCGCCGGCCAGATGTTTTTGAGCTTTCCGCCGCTTCTGCTCATCGGAATTTTCATCGAAGGAAATCCGTTCCACCTGGCGTGGACGCCGTTGGCGATATTCTCTTTGTTGTATCTCACGATCATCGGATCGTGCATTGCGTTCATTCTTTATTTTTGGCTGCTGAAAAAAATACCGGTGACCAAAGCTTTGTTGCTGCTCTTGGTAACGCCGCTGGTGGCGGTGACGTTGGGAAAGATCATCAATAGCGAAGATTTGAGCTGGCAAATTCTTGTTGGCGGCGCGTGCATTATTTCCGGCATCGGCGCCATCGTGCTGCGGCAGGATAAAACGCGAGCTTCCGCAAAAACTGAAATGAAAGTTTTGCCAAAGGCTGTCGCAGAGGTGGCGCATGTCTCCTAAACATGTTCCGGTCAAGCCGCCGCGCTGGCAAATCGCCACGGCCTTCGCCGCCATTTATCTTATTTGGGGTTCGACTTATCTGGCCATTCGCTTCGCCGTTGAAACCTTTCCGCCATTTTTAATGGCGAGCATGCGCTTTCTCGTTGCTGGCGCCATTCTGTATCCGTGGGCGCGGCTGCGCGGAGCCTCACAACCGGCGCGATCACATTGGCTCGCAGCAACCGTCGTCGGTGGATTGTTGCTGCTTGGCGGTAACGGAGGCGTTGTTTGGGCCGCGCAACTGGTGCCTTCGGGATTGACGGCTTTGTTGATCGGCACCGTGCCTTTGTGGATGGCGTTGTTGGATTGGCTACGACGCGGCGGCACGAAGCCGAGCAACGGCGTGATGGTTGGTTTATTGTTGGGCTTATTCGGCATTGCGTTGTTAGTGGGGCCAGGAAAATTAGCCGGTGGACGTCAAGTCGATTTAGTCGGCGCTGCCGTGCTCATCCTCGCTTCACTGTCGTGGGCTGCTGGCTCGCTTTATTCACGCCGCGCGCAACTTCCCGCTTCGCCGTTGTTAGCGACGGCGATGGAAATGCTTGCCGGCGGCGCGTTGTTATTAATAGCAAGCTTACTCGTGGGTGAGTGGACACGATTTGATTCGAGCGCGCTGTCGTTGCGTTCATGGCTATCGCTGGGCTATTTGATCTTTTTCGGCGCGTTGGTGGGATTCACGGCTTACATCTGGCTGCTGCGCGTGAGCACACCGGCGCACGTCTCAACTTATGCCTACGTCAACCCAGTCGTCGCGATTTTTCTCGGCTGGACATTTGCCGGCGAGCCGCTCACTGCACGCACGTTGCTTGCCGCCGCCGTTATCGTTGCCGCCGTCGTGATCATCACCACCTACCGCGCGCGAAGTGGAAATGGTACAAAGTCCGCTCAGGATGAACGCCGTATTTCGACAAAGCCTCGCGCCAAATTCAGAGACCGCGCCGTGCCGCAAATGTTCGAGGACGGGCGATAATAGTTACTTTTTAGCGTCTGACGCCGGTTGGTGGAGTTAGTTCGGCAAGTAACATTATCATGTCATCGTGGAACGATCTTGTTAATATCAAGCACGGTGCTTGCCCTAAACAGGATTCTTCCAGAATGACATCTTACTGGGAAGAAAAAGCAAAAAAGCCATCACGCAAAGACGCAGAGCCGCAAAGATATCGCAGAGAAAATCTTTGCGTGTTCTTAGCGGCTTTGCGTGCGCTTTTGTTTTTTGGTTCGG
>JBOHQZ010000185.1:0-9405 GCA_050732275.1 bacterium | reverse complement strand
GCATAAAGCAAGCTGAGGCCCAAAGCCGAGTAGAGCGCATAAGCCCATGGCGTTCTCCACCACGGCGGTGTGATGATAAGCCTCAACGCCGCGCCGTTTTCATTCCAGACGCCGTCATTGTTTGAGCCTTTGACACGTAAAGTATATTCTCCTGGGCTGAGATTGGTAAAGGTGGCCCGGCGCTCGGTGCCGAGCTGTATCCAATTCTCGTTAAACCTCTCCAGCTTAAAGGCATATTGGTGCTTAAAGGTGTTCCGATAACTTAGCGCGGCAAATTCAAACGTTAGAATCTCATCCTTATAAGAGAGCACGATTTCATCCCGCGCCGAAACGCCTTTTTCGGAGATGGCGACGCCCTCGGCGACGCCGGTGTTATAGCGCCGCAGCGTTGTGATCACCACCGGCGGAATATAAGGATTGTCCTTATTAAACTCATTGGTTGGTCTTTTACTTTCTCATAAATCGCCAATCCGACGCTTTTCTCCGGCTCGGTGGGGAGTCCCTGCAACGCGCCAGCCTTGATTTTCCAAAGTTGATCAGTATCCTTTGTGTCCTTAAAAACCAGATAAAAACGCCGCCCGGCCTCCGAGGTTCCCTGGTCGAGAAAGCTGTCATAAGCATTAAAATTCATGTAAGTTTCAAACTGTGGATTTTGGTTTTCAGTGCGCTTGCGCACCACGGCACGGCAGCGCATGAATAATTCGGCATAACTGATATTGCTCCCGGTTTTATCCAACACTTCCAACAGTGTGCTCATAAACACACCGCTGCGCTGGCGCGGGTCTTCCAGAGCCTTTTGCGTTCGTTCGCACGCCGCCAGTAAAATATGTTTGCTTCGTGGGATAGACAACTGCTTGGTATAATAGTGGTCGAGATAGCTCTCCAGCGGCCTCTCATCATTCACTTCGTGGGTCGCCCGAGTTTTCAGTCCATTGAAAGCATCCACGTCGCGCGTGCCGGAGCCGGAGTGGCAGCAATCCAAAATCACTGCGAGATGGGGATTGTTGGCCGCCACTTTGGCAAGCAAGATCGCCAATTCTTTGTCCGCCAGGTCATAATTGTCGCTTTTCTGGCGGCTGTCGAAGCACACGAGACCCTCGTCAAAGCCGTCGGGATAATCTTTTTTAAATTCCTTGGCCGCCGCCCAACGCGCGCCGTGGCCGCTGTATTGAAACAAAGCCACGTCGCCGGCTTCGGCTTTGCCGAGGTGGGCGCGAAATTGCTTGATGATATTGTCGCGCGTGGCGTCCTTATCTTTAAGAACTGCGATGGCGAGATCATCTTTGTTAAAACTGTTCGTCAAATAAGCGTGAAAACGGTCGACGTCATTGATACAGCCGGATAGTTTGCCGACCTCCGGCGCGTAATCATTGATGCCGACCAGAAGAGCGTAGATTTTTTTTGACATGGCTCAATCTCCTCTTAAAAAAAGTCTCACACAGACTTGCAGAGCGCAAAGACTTCGCCGAAGAAGCCTTTGCGCCCACAGGTCTCGTGAAATGTGTCTAATGAAAAAACAAAATTGCGCTTGCGGCACGATTGCAGCCGTCACTCAAACTGCCGCAGAATCTCCAAATCTTTGGTAATGCCGACATCCGGAGCCAGCGCCAAATCTTGCTCATATATTAGCATGTATCTGATCACATTGTCATCGCCGGAAAACGCTGCGACCAGATCGCCCAAAACCGTGTACGCGCCTTTGGTTTGATAAACGCCGTTCACAGTGGTGCCGAGGGTTGAATAATTGGGCGCCGCATACATCGAACACTCGATGACTTTGCCGTTATGGTTGATGTAGCCTTTGCCAACGAAAACCTGGCAACCTTCCGACCAAGCGCCGATGGTGCTGATGCCTTCACCGCCCCAATGGATGTTGATCGAATTGTTGCATTCCAACCCGCCGGCCAAATCCGCCTCGGTGAGCACCATGTCTTTTGAGCGCACGACCAGCACGCCAGTGGTGAGCGGTTTCAGCGCGTGATAAACACGATTCTGATCCGAGAGTTTGTGCCAGCCAAACCTATAGAGATGCTGTCCCTGCACCAGAAACGGCGCGCCTTTGGGATTCTCGGTGGCGCCGGGATCAGTCGAGCCGTAAAACTTGAACGCCAACCCATTGATCAGCAAAACAAACCCATCGTCGAATCTCCGCTCGCCGGCGGAGGCCGCGAGTTTCGCCTCGTTGCGGCGCACGCCAACGAGATGAACCTTGCTCGAATTGAAATCCCAATTCGCCGGTTTGATCGTGTCGGAGGGCTGCGAAAATTGATTCACCAACTGCAACATCTTGTTGGCAGTGGCGGCGTACTTTTGTTTGACCTTGCCTAGCAATCCCATCCACTTGGTGTATTCGGGACTCGGTTTGGCGCTGGAAAAATTCGCCCAATCGGCTTTTTTGTTGGCGGCCTTCCAACGCTTCACGTGCGCCTCCCCGTTCGGGCCGAGCTTGCCGTCCGGAAAACCGATGCCCGTCTGGCCTTCCACGGTGCGGACGTACTCCTGAAAGAGGCGGATAGCCGAAGTGGTGCGATAACCGCAAATGCCGTCGGCCTTGCCAAAGGGAAAAAAGCCGGCCGCTTTGAGAAAGTTTTGCAACTCAGCCACTTTCATGTCGCTGCCGCTCACTTTTTGAAACTCCACCCATTCACCGTCGCGATCTCCCCGCAATTTGTTTTCCTTCCAATCTTGCACGCCGGTCATTTTTTTGGCGTTCTGGACATATTCATCCAGCGCTCGAGGCTGAACCTCGGGGTCGAAATTACCTAATGCGATCATGGCTTTTCCTCCGAATTTAGGTGTTAAAAATAAAGTTGCTGGTTAGAGGGTTAGCCGATTACACCATTAGCCGCTTAACTGGCAATTGGTTAATAGCGAACTTTTTTATATACTCATCTCCAACGGTCGGGGACACTGACTTTGAGGGATCAGCTCTCGCTCTTGCATACCGTTTCCAAGGAAGTACGGAGCATCGGCTCAATAATAATTACAATTTTCACAAGCAAGAGTTGGCGGGAAATTTGTGCGAAGTTGCGCCTTTCAAATATTGAAAAACAATGAAAAAATGTTTTGGCTTATTCTGCGATCTTGCCCTTGATCTGCTCCCGAATCTCTCGTTCTTGGTAAGTGTTTTGTACTTTCACTCGCAGCAGCGGCAAACCGGCAATCGCAATCGCCTTGTTTTTAAATTCGTCAACATCTCGCCGATCAAATTGATGATGTCCGCTGTCATCGAGTTCTATCACAAATAGCGGCTCGAGCATCCTTTTGTCGCACAACAAAAAATCGATGTGTTTGCCCCAGATTTGCGTCATATATAATTTTTCATTACTGGTTTTATTCTCCAACCACAGAATATCACCCATTCGAACTTTTATCATGACTAAGATACTCGCTTCCTACGCTTTCGCGCAGCGCTTCGTAAAATAAGCGCTCACTGTAGGCACACAACGATTTTCTGGCGCGATATTGTGGAGGGTCTACAGCCATGATTGCGAGAATATTGGCAGGTGGGGTTGCTGCGCTCGGTTCATGCGGATGAGAAATTATGGGCGTGCGCGACGAGCCTTCACCTTGATCGCCGAAAAACCTTTGCCAAAATCGGTTTAACCAGTTTAAAAGCTTGCGAATCAGTTGTAACATTGTGAAACCCCGCGTTAAATGATACAACGAGCCTCTCAATACAGCTCCACCGCCGGTCTCGCCGAAATCAGCTTTTTCTCAAATGCGCGATCAAACAAAAGCCGCAGCGCCTGCTTGCCGCGTTCGCCCATGTCGATCGTTACCTCGTTGACATACATTTTGACGAAACGTGCGCCGAGACTCGCATCAATGCCGCGACCAAATTCGAGTGCGTACGGGATCGACTCATCCTGGTGCTGATAGCCGTAATGAATGCTCTCCTGCAGCGCGCGCGACAATCGCCGCGCCCAATCTTCGCCCAAATCTTTGCGTACGACATCCAGGCCGAGCGGTAGCGGCAAATTGTTTGAATCTTTCTGCCACACCTCGCCGAAATCCACCACTTTGTGCAAGCCCATTTCCTTGTAAGTAATCTGGCCTTCGTGAATGAGCAAACCGGCATCAACTTTTTCCGCCAGCACCGCTTCGATGATTTGGTCAAACGGCATATCGACATTGGCAATGCCGCCGGTATAAATTTTAAACAACAGATTGGCAGTTGTGAGACGGCCCGGCGTAGCGACGGTTTTGCCCTGTAAATCTTCGAGCCGATAATCTTTCTTCGCGACAATAATGGGGCCGTAGCCTTCACCCATGCTGGCGCCCGTGCGCATGATCCAGTAATGATCCGCCACATGTACGAACGCATGCGCCGAAATCGCGGTTACCTCCAGCTCGGCGCGCATGGCGCGCTCATTCAACGACTGAATGTCCTCCATCACGTGCTCGATGCTGATGCCGTCGACTTTGACTTTGCCGCTGGCAAGGCCGTAAAACATGAATGCGTCGTCCGGATCAGGACTGTGGCCGACGCGAATGAGACGATCGGGCATGAATTTCCTTTCTACCTCGCTCCAGCCTGAAGGCGTGGGGCTACAATGTGGAATGCCGCCCACGGCCGTAGGCTGAAGCGGTATAAGCGATCATAACAATGAATGATTAGGCACTACTTTTTTCCCTGCAAAATCAGCAGAATGGGAAAATTCAAATATTTTTTGGCTTGCGGAACGGCGCTGACGAGCTGCTCGTCGCCGCGCCATTCGTGCTGGCGCACGTCGGTGAAACCGGCGCTCTGCAGCGTCTGCCAATAATCCTTGACAGTATGGCGATAAGCGCCGAGACGAAATTCGACGTCGACTTCCTGAAAATTGGCTTCAATGCCGGCGGCGGCCATTTCCGGATGGTACACGGAAAACACCAGCCGGCCACCCGGCCGCAGCACGCGGTGCATCTCGCGGAAAACATGATACAGTCGCTCCAGATGTTCGCCGACCAAAGCGCAGAGCGCGGCGTCAAAATAGCCGGTGGCAAAAGGCAGCACGTCCTGCAGATCGACCAGCAACAGCGGCGCCTGCGGAAATTGCCGCCGCGCCACGCGCAACATGCCGAGCGAGAAATCGACGCCGAACACTTTGCAGCCGGCGCGCCGCAGCGGCGCGAAATGCCGCCCGGTGCCGCACCCGGCGTCGAGAATCCGCTCATTGGCTTTCGGCGCCAGCGCGATCAGCGTGCAGCGCTCGTCCATGCTCACTACCGGATTGGGCGTCTTATCGTATGTTGTCGACCAACGGTCGTAACCTTCACGAGCGCCGACCCGCTGGATTTTTTTTCCTCCGACCTTGACTGCCATTTGCCTACCCTTTCTCTGTGAATAAAAAATTTCAAATGTTAAATTGAAAATTTTCAATTACGGCCGCCTTTGAAACTTCTCCAGCTTCGTCAAAAAAGTTTGCACCGAGGTTAACTCGCCGATGCGGCAGCCCATGTTGTCGATGCGAGTGCCGCCGGGATATTGCGGGCAGATGGTGCCACGGCGCACAGGGTGAAATAGCTTTTCGCATTCGGCAATCGCCGGTGCGGCAGCGAGATACAAAATCGTTGGCGCTGACTCCAATTCGATGCTCTCCTCACTGGGCGGCGCGGATGAATCAGCTTTTTTCAATCTTACGCGCATTTTGCCTTTGAAAAAGCCGAAGAGAAAACGCTCATAATGCCCGCGGCGGCTCCACTGGTCTTTGTTTTGATGATTCGGCACCAACGCCAAACAGTTCAGCAAGCGCGCCGGCTGCGCTACTTGATCCGGCACGCCGAACGTCTTCAAATCCACCACCTCGTTGAGAATGCGCAAATCGAAACGGTCGGGATCGGTGTGCGGCGTCGCGCCTTCGGTGCTGAGATGCGGAATCGCGTGCTGCCGCAGAAAACGGATCAGCGTGGCTTCACAAGTTTTGCCGAGCGCGATCTTCGCCAACCGCCGCGCCGCATCGTCACCATAACCCATGCGGTCAAAAGTATAATTTAGCGATTGCCGGGCATAGCGCAGACCGGCCTCGACGTCGGGCGGCAGAATGGCCAAACAGATAATCTCTTCGGCGCGCATAGGCTGTTTGGAATTTAATCAGAGCAACTGCAACCGTCTCAATTTCATCATGTCATCCTGGAAGGAACTTTTTTGTTGCCAGCAATGATCTTGAGTTTAAAAGGCTACGCCCGCAGGGATTCCTTCTGAATGACTGTTCCTGGGCATGACGGAAATTAGCCGCGAGTCATAATTAAATGCAACGCCATGAGAACCGCAAGAAAAATATTTGCGTCTTTGAAAAAAAAGTGCAATATTTATGGCTCGTGTTAAAACCGCATTGATCAACCCAAAGGAGCTGCATGCCCTCTCTTGAAGTCGATCCGAAAAACCGGCTCAACGATCTCGACAGCCGCCGTTGGCTGCAATTTCAAAAAAGTTGGTTTTATTTCAGCACCGAAACGCCTGCCGAATTCATGGCATTTTTTACCAAAGAATTTTGTAATGACGGCCAACCCTCCACGACGAATTCGCCTGCCAGCAGTAAACGCTCAACCGTAGGAATTTTCCCCGAAAACGCTGCGATGCTGGAACCGATGGCGAAATCTCTCGGCCGCGAAGCGATAGTGCTCGAAGGGCCTTTGCTTGCAAGTTCGCCTATAGCCTTGGATTACATCATCGTTGACTTGCGCCAAATTTTTCAAGATGAAGAAAACTACGTCCGGCAGGCCCCGGCTTGGCTCGAGCGCCTGCACGCTGCCGCCGCGCTAATGAAACCCAACAGTTATTTGACAATGTTTCTTTGCAATTCGGAAGCCGATAATCGCTATTTACCTCTGGCGTGGGAATTTGGCAAACTCGTCGGAGATTTTCTCACCATGAAAGACGAGAAGATCGGCTGCGAACGCGGAGAAGATCGTGCGGCGGCTGAAAATTTTACAACTCCAGCACCGACACCAAAGCATATTGTCACCAGCGGCGCCGAAGTGGTGTACTGCCTCAACTTCCGCCGCGATGCCGCTGTCGAAGTCATTCCGCCGCTGCCGCCATTTGTGCCGGCACAAGAGCGGCATGATCAACAAAAAACCGGCAACGAATCAAGCTGGGATGAACGGCTCGCGTGGTTTGTGGTCAAGCCGCCGCCACGTGAAAAGAACGTGTTGCTGCATCCCGCCAAATTTCCGGAGCCGTTTATTCAGCAATTCATCGAGCGCTTTACCGCGCCGGGCGAACGGGTTTTTGATCCGATGGCCGGTACCGGCAGCTCGCTCGTCGCCGCGGTGGCTTGTAATCGCGCTGCGTATGGCATCGAGCTGAATCCGGCTTTTTGCGACATCATTCAGCAGCGTTTCGAAGCGCGGCGAGCCGAATTGCCCTCCGCCTCGACTTGGCAGGTGTGCTCCGGCGATGCCGGCGTTGCCAAAACTTACACCAAGCTGCCCAAGTCGTTTCACTACGTCATCACCAGCCCGCCGTATTGGGACATGCTGCGCATGAAAGGCGCGGAAACCCAGCAAAAGCGCAAGCAAGCCGGGTTGCTGCAATTTTATTCGGATGACAAGCGCGATCTCGGCAATATGGCAAGCTACGAAGATTTTCTGGAGAATTTGGTCAAAATTTATCAACGCGTCGGCGCGCGCTTGGATCCGGGGCGATATATGACAATCATCGTCAAAAACGTCAAAAAGAAAGGGCAAATTTTTCCGTTGGCGTGGGATTTGTCTTTCAGGTTGCGTGATGATTTCGCGCTATGCCGCGAGCAGTTCTGGTGCCAGGACGATCAAAAACTCGCGCCCTTCGGCTATCGCTATGCCTGGGTGAGCAACACGTTTCACCATTATTGTTTGCATTTTCAGAAGCCGCTATCGTGAAGTCCGGCTTGCGCAAAACAATCTCAGTGGATACCATAAATATTCGGCGCAAGCCGGCCTTCGCTTGTCTTGTTTTAGTAAGCGGATCGAGCCGATCAAGCTGATTTTTTATCCGCTTCATCCGTTCGATCCGCTTACCCAATCACGTCTCACTCCTCATACCTACTGACGCTGAACACGAGATAGTTGTACGGAATCAGTTGCTGTGAGTCGGCCTTGTTGACGACACGGCCATTCGTTGGATTATACTCCCACTCGCTCCAATCCCACACGCTTTGTAGGCTCTCGGGAATTTGCACAGCGATATATGCGCCTTCGGCGAGACGGGCGCGCGTCGGGATGTTGCTGAAATCGAGGCCGAGATGGAAATCTTGCACCGGCACATTTTTGTTGCGGCCGGCGACGCTGCGAGTCAGGCCGAAAGCCAGCTCGGAGAACAGCGCTACGGTGGGCTGTACCGCAGAGGTGAGCTGTAAGCCGACTTTGAATACGTTGGAATCGAGAACGCGCAGCAAAGCCTCGTCCGACTCATTCTGTACATTGACGGTGAAACACTTGAAAGCCACGCTATCGCTGCCGGCATTCAATCCCACGAAAATGGGATAACCAAGAATGGCGGCGTGCTCGTTCTCACGCACGCGGTAGGTGGCGTTGAAGTGCAGATGCTCGATATTGCCAGCCACGTGATTCTGCGCGTAAAAATCCAATAGCACCTGATGTGTGCCACGGCCCGGATAATCCGCCACGCGCAGGCAATCGAGGGTGATTTTGATGCGACTGTTTTTGAGGGTGGGATCAGCCACAATATTGCCGGCGTGGCGAATGGCTAACGGCCCGCTATCAGGCGCCGCCGGCGCCAAATGGCCAAAGGCATGGCTGGTGTGCTGCCACGGCTTGTCGCCAAACGGCCACCAGCTTCTCGGACTTTTGAACGTGCCGGCGCCGCGAGTCGTGACTTCTTTCGCCGTTTCCAACATCGTGGCGGTTTCTTCGTCATTCAACTCGCGCAATTTGGCCGCAGCTTGTTCGGGTGGCAATTTGCCCAAGACGGGCAGATCATCGAACCAGTTTTGAGATGACGGCATAGAATAGTTGTCCTTTCAATGCAAATCATAAAAAGCGTTAAAACGGTTTGATAAAGATGGACTTCTTCAAACTCCGTTAGGAGTGTGATGTTTATAGATGAGAAATGATGAAAACGATAAAAATCCCGTAGGGATGACATGTTGCCTTGGCGAATGCCGATCAAATCTGCCGCACTAAAATCGATATTAGGCTTTACGTTTTACTTTTCAACTATCGCCTGCTCAATCTCCGCCAGCAACTGCTGCGTTCTTTGAATCATCTCCGCGGCGGCTTGGCCGTAGGTTTCAAAATTGCGCAGGGCGGCGCGGGCGTATTCGCGTGCATCACTGAGGCGACCAGCATTCATTAGTCCCTTTATAGTCAAATCAGTGCAAAAAAAGCAAAGATTTTTTTGATGAGTTTCATTTCGCTCAATATTTATGCGGCTTTTATGGGGTTTTCAAAAGCCTCCAACTTTTTGATTGCAAGTTG
>JBOHQZ010000184.1:0-9411 GCA_050732275.1 bacterium | reverse complement strand
CGGCGGTTCGCCTGGATGCGATACTTCCCAAACAAATTGTAAGGCAGCACAAACGGTGTCCGGCCCCAAAAACGGTATTCTCCGCTCAAATAGATGACGGCGCCGGGCGGATTGGAATTAAAAGTCACTGTACCGTTGGGTGATCTGCTTTCGCCTTGCGCCAAGGCGGCCGCGGCCCCGCTCACCGCAAGCGTGATCCATACGAACAATACAACTGCATTTTTGTTAAGACGCTCAAGATTGACTGGCATAATCTGCTCGAATGGCATGCGTTCCAATGAAATGGACAAAGCTCCGCTTTCTCAACGCCAGGTTTACATTTTTTGTGTAACTCGACTGAGTCATTGAACTTGAAAACAGCCAAGAATTTTGATTTCGGGTTCCCTACCGTTTTCTCGGTTCTGATTTTTTACAAAGTCCCGGCGAAAGCAGCAGCATTACGCTGCCAAGCCAGGTTGCACCACGCGCCGCAAAAGCTGCGCATCCACTTCGACAGCCGGACTGCGTTGCAGCAATTCGATGGAGACGATCACTCGATGCTTGCGGTTGGCAGAACCAGCCACCAAACCGTGCAGGCCCATCAACGGCCCGGCCACAACTTCCACGGGTTCACCGGCACGCCAATAAGGCACTTCCTCAAAAGGCTGATGGGAACCCCCAGAAGCAAGCGCAAATTCTCGACCTGGTCATCCGGAATCCACGAAAGGTTCGACCAGGGCTTGCCGACGAATTTCACCACGCTTTCAGTTTGCAGAATCTCCAGATAAACTCGAGGATTCATTTCCGCCTGCACCAACACATAACCCGGCATCAGGTTTTTTCTGGCCTTGCGCCGGCGCTCTCCCCATTGCACCCGCATTTCACAATCCGCCAAATACGTCGTGACCCCTTTCACGTGCAACCGACCGTCAACTATGCGGTCGTGACGACTTCTACAATAAATGGCATACCAATGTGTTTCCGATTGCACAAATGCCCTCGCTCCGGACGTGGACCGACCAGGCTCATTTCGCCGCGCAAAACATTCCAAAACTGCGGAATCTCATCGAGGTGCAAGCGGCGCAGCCAGCGCCCCACGGCAGTAATCCGCGGGTCGTCTTGCATCGCCCAGACCGCGCCGCTGCGGCGCTCAGCGCCGTCTTCCATCGTGCGAAACTTGTAGATGACGAACGGTTTGCCGTAAAAATTATCACGCCGTCTATCAGCATGCGCGCGCCCGTTCGCAACGCCGGCGCCAACAGTGCGGTGGCCTCTGCGGCGACGGTTAATGCCGGTTCGCACTTGTTTATAAAAAACTGGTCCGGGAGAATCCAACTTGATGAGGACCGGAATGATCATCAACAGCGGCAACGCCAGAATGAGAAACAAGGAAGCCCCGACGATGTCCAGGCAACGGATGGCAAGCTCGCGATTACGCATATCAAAACCCCGTAAAAAAATTCCCGGGCGATCCGTCGCCTGTGATGGGCAAAGCTCCGCTTTCTCAACGCCAGCCGGTGTTTTTTGCCGACGCTGTCATGATGTGATCAGTGAACGGTAAAACAGTAAGCAGTGGCCAGTCATCAGTTATCAGTTTAACACTGGTCACTGCTTACTGATAACTGATCACTGAAAACTGGTCACTGCAAACTGCTTCGAACAAAGCTCCGCCTCCTCAACGCCAGTCGAGATTTTTTCCGATCAAATACAGCCGTGATACGATCGCTTGTCCAGCCGGGAGGCAGCGGCTCAAAAAAGCCGCTCATCCCTCTCACTCAGCATCTTCCCGAACTTCTTCATCTTCTTCGCATGCCGGCATCGCCGGCGCGCGCCGCAACAAATTGGCGTCGATCTCCAGCGCCACGCTGCGGCGCAGCAGATCGATCGAGACGATGACGCGGTGCTTTTGGTTGGCGGGTCCGCTCACCAGGCCGCGCAAGCCGGCCAAAGGCCCGGCGAGCACCTCGACATGATCGCCCGCGCCAAAATAAGGAACTTCCTCGAATTGGTGCCGGCTCTCGAGCAGCAAGCGCATGCTTTGGACCTGCTGCTCGGGAATCGGCGAAAGCTGCGGCCAGGGACGCCCGACGAATTTAACCACGCTCTCCGTTTGCAGGACCGCGAGATAAATCGGGGAATCCATACGGGCCCGCACCAGCACATAACCCGGCAGCAGGTTTTTTTTGAATTTTCTCAAGCGCTCGCCCCACCTCACCCGGGTTTCATAGTCCGCTAAATAGCTGACGATGCCCTTCGCCGTGAGCCGGTCATGCACACGACGTTCATGACGGCTCTTGCAATAAATCGCATACCAATGTTCTTCACCCAACATGGCCCACCTACAAAGATACTTGCAAGCCCCTAGCCCACCATAACCGGCGACCAGGTCGACTCGAAAAAGGTTAACGGAGCAACCGCAACAAGATGAGCAACGCCAGCAAAAACAGCGGCGTCGAAATCAACAGTTTGACGGAAATGTGAATCATCCGCCAGGCGGCAAAAACGGATTTGCTCTCCCGCAACGCGGCGAATATTGCACCCATAATCGCACCTCCCAAAAGAAATATTGATGTCCTCACTAACAGCATTGACTTTGCTGCAAAAAATTTCGCAATCAGGCGAAAGTTTTTAGCAGTTCATTGACTTTTTATATGGTCTTGCCACCTATCTCAGCGTCATGCAGCGAAGTTCGCCAGTCACTAACTTGCTGTTAACGCAAGCCCTGAGTGCTTAATGCAAAATGCCGAATCATCGCTCTTGCTACCCCTCTATCTTTTGGTATGAGCTTTGCAAAAAGTCAAGTCCTCAAATCGGCACGCTGAATAAAATTAGCCTGAGAGAAATTGCAATAAGCCTAACAAAAGCGTGATCCCAAAATTCCATAGGAAGAAATCTCAGTCTCAATCCATCGAAACCGCACAAGCCATGAAAAAAATTATGGGTAGAACCAGCTTTCTACTCCACTGTCCATGCGGCAAGTAAAACCCTGAATGAGCTAATAGCCTGAATCGCCAGGCCAGCCTGTTGTTCTAAAAGTGTTCTTAATAGAATTTGTGGTGAGGTCTCCACGCGCCCGAGAAAACCGTTATTCCCGCATAACTCGAGCTTACTCTCGTCCTGCACTTTGCTTTGCGGCTTGCCTTCCAAAATATGATTACCGCATTTCCCAGACTTTCCATTCTCAAACACCATATAGAAAAGCCGGATAAAATCATAAAACCGCAGCAGCATTTTGCATTCTTGCTCTATACATACCAACAAGCGGAAATTTTGTAGAAAAGATTTTGCCTGCGCGCCGAATTCTCAGCGATCTGCAATCATCAATCCGAAATCGTTTTGCCATTCATTTCCGTGCGCTGATCCCTGCGGGTGTAGCCAGTGCCGTGGACGGTTAATTCTTTTAAAATTCCCTTTGACAAAATTTCCCTTTTTTGTATCATTACTTTCGTGTATTCAATGGCAATTCATTGATTTATCGTATTCCCTCAGTGACGGGGTAACGCAGACATCTTGTCTGCAGTCTGGAAGACTGCGCTACGATTTTCCCCCATGCGTGAGGCATTACAATTTATCGCCTCGCTGTGAACGCCAGCCTGGTGGCCTTGCGCAAAAAACGTTCACGCCAAAAGAGAGAAGAGGAGGAAAATAATGTCATTCGTCTCCACACTCGGCATCGTTCTGCTGGCGGTTGCGGCATTGCTGCTGTTGCGCCAAATTTACTTTAAACGGCAGGTGCGCCATTATTCGGTTGACGAGGTCCTCAGAAAACGCAAATTCGGCATACCCCTCGTTTTGCTCGACGTGCGCACCACCAGCGAAAATCGCCGGGGGCAAATTCCGGACTCGCTTCATATCCCATTGCACGAGCTAAGCTCGCGCTTGCCGGAGTTGGAGCCTTACCGCCATCGCGATATCGTGGTTTATTGCGCCACCGGCAACCGCAGCGTGATCGCCGCACATTTTTTGCAAAAGCGCGGCTTCAGTGCGGCAAACTTGCGCGGAGGGTTTTCGGCATGGAAGGCGAACCCCAATATATAACGGCGCAACGGAAGGGCTATGGCGAAGGATATTTTTTGTAAGATGATTGTGGCAAAATAATTTAAAAACTTTTAAATGATCTTGATATAATTACAGCGTTTTTCGATTGAATGAGTAGGTCATTCCGAAGAGCGCAGTGACGAGGAATCTTTTTAACGACAGATTAGATTCCTCGCTGCGCGCGGCATGACAAACTCTTTATGCAGGTGAAAAACGATGCACTTTGCATATTCATCAAGTCATGGTTTTGCCCAGCGCTGCCGAAATCTTTGCTGCGCCTGCTGCATACGAAACGGCATTCCCATTATTTGATAGGCTTTGATCAAAGCCGCTTCTGCCGGTTCCGAAGCGCAGGCCGGAAAGAGGTTGGCCAGGCGGTTCCATTTGAGGATGAATCCGGCGAAATAACCTTGCGCAAAAAGGGCGAGCGCGCCGCGCTCTTCGCAGCGCATATATTCGAGCGTGCCGGGGTCGTCTTGCTTTCCGGCGCTATCGGGCAACGCACCGTGCAGAATGAAAGCGTTCGATTGCCTTTTGGTCGAATCTTTCTTCGCCGGCAGTTTTTGCATCTCCAGCGCGGTCAATTCCAACACCACTTGCTCGCGATTGAAAGGCCGCAGCTCGCGAATTTCGATTTGCGCATTCTCCGGCAGGATAAAAACTTTGTCGCCGGCGGTCTTTATTTGCGCCGTTGCCGCCTTGCCGCAGCGCAGCGTTTCGCGCTCGTGCAGAACCCGGCCGCTCTCCGCGCGCACCCAATCCAGCTCGTTGGCGCCGCGAGCTTGAACCTCGCCTGACACCGTCATTAAAACCCACGGTCTCTCCTGCGCGAACGCCGCGCCAAGAAAGCCGGCAAGAAAACTAAACATCGTTCTCAATCGCATAATTTCTTCTCCATATAATTTCTATGAAACTAACGTTTGTAGTTACGCCTTTAGGCGTCGTGCTTGCAACCAGGCACCAAGGCCTGAAGGCATCACTACGAACATTTGTCTTCTTCTCTCTTTTCCCTGGTTAATTCGTGTCAATAATTTTCATCCAGCCTTCTGCCAAACCGTGCTCGTCGAGAGCCAATTTTTGATAAAGTGCCAGCGCTTCGCGCCAGGCATTCTCAAAAGATTGTTCGAGTCGCGTCAATTCCAACGGGATGAACAAACGGGCGCTGCCATCGGGCCTTTGCCGCACGATGTAGCGTTGGAGATTATCTTGGCCATTGACGACTTCGGTAACACGCTTTTGGCTGTCGAAAAGCAAGAAAACATGGCCCTCTTCGCTTTGCGGCGGTATCGCGTCAACGAAAGCCGCTTGAATGCCAACACTTTCCAAAAGCGAAACCGTCAAAATCGTGAAATCTTCACAATCACCGCTTTTCAACTTCAGGGTTTCGGTGGCATATTGCACTCGATCTTGTCGAGCTCGCAACGGGCGCGGATCATGCACATAGCGCAATGAGTCACGAAAAAAATTATAAAAGCACTCGGCAATCGTTTCCGGCCGTGAATTGACCTGGCAGCGTGCGAGCAGCGCTCGTGCGGTTTTCAGAATTATATCATCCTCCGGCTGGATGAAATAATTCAAATCCCGGCTGTCACCCGACCAATCGTGGGCGTCCTTCATTTCAAAAGAGAATTGCCGCTGTATCGCCTGCCGTCCACGCTGAAAAACCACCAGTTCGATATTATAATGATGCACGCCTGCCGGGAGTTTTTGCATCGCCGGCAACACTGGAATTTCGAGTGTAGCGTGTCGATCTCCGGCCAGCGTCATCCCCCTTTTAATAGAGGGAAGATCATGCCCGGATAATTTTACCGATACTTCCACCGGTTTGGAGGTTTTGTTGACAAGCTCGATTGTTGCCAAAGCGGCCGGCTCGTTATGCCGCAGCCGATATGGGTATAAAACTTGCAATGATGGCGCAATTTCTCCGGCTTCGATTAATTCCTTCGCGCGCTCCGGCGCAAAGGAAACGGCGAGGCGAAAATCTTGGCTCCGTGCTTCGTATGTGGCAAAGGCATCCAAGCCGCCAATATTGCCGCCGAGGCCGAAAATTATTTTGGCCCTTTCGTTTCTCGCGGCTCCGGCAAAGGCAGCGGTCAGATTGAAATTTTTCAGCAAACGCAGGTCGGTGGCCAACTGGGCGCCGGTTTCTTCTTCCAACGAGCGCGTGCTCAAAGCCAGTGACCAAAATTCATAAGGTTGCCATTTCACCGCGGCGCGCGGCATCCAAATTCGCGTGTGGGTTGGCTCGTTAAACGCAATCTTCGTTTCGGAGGGCCGCGGCACCTCGAGAAAGGTGCGGTAACTGTATCGCAACAGCGCCGGCGTTAAAAGCCCGAAGGCCAACTGCGGTGAAACCTCGTGATAAAAGCCGAGCCGGTAGATGAGGCGAATGCTTTGATCATTATCAAACGGCAGCGGAGTTCCCGGCGGCCCGGTCAGCAAAGCGGCGCGATTCGCGGCGAAGGTGACTTCGATTTGTTGCCCCCACGGCGTGCGGCCGCGCGCGCCCAAACTGATTAAAAACGTTTGTTCGGTGTAGCTCGTGTTGAAAGCGGCAGCCGGGGAAAGATGAATGTCCTGCGTGCGCCAGGAATGCCAGGCCAGTCCCAGCCCCATTTTGGCTGAGAGTGGATAAGAGAGCGCCATGAGATAGGCGTTGATATTCGCGTGTTGCCATTCCGCATAGAAACGGAAAGCTTGGCGCTCAAACAGCAACGCGGGATTGCCCGTCGGCGCATAAGGCTCGGCAATGTCCACCAAGCCGCGATCAAAAGCAAAGGCGCGAATGGGCGTGAGGCTTTGCGCCGAGGCGCTCGCCGGCAAACTCAAGAGCGCCGCAATGATCACGATTCCTTGCCGCATCAGAAGAGGCTCATCAATTGAAAGTTCCAGGCGCCATTATCATCGAACAGGAAACCGGTGTCAGAATTTAGAATCAGGTTGCCCCGGCCGACGCGAAAACGAATTGATTCCCACGGCTGCCACGCAAGAGAGACGTTAAAAAAATTGTCAGTTTGTTCAAAGCCCGAGACAGCCGAGACTTTGAACAGGCGCCCTTGCAAGCTCAATTCCAATTTGCCCGTCATTCCGGCGCGGATTTGCGCCTCGCCGATCCAGTACCGTGATTTCGAATCGACATAAAATTGTTGGCTATCTTCGTGAAGGGAAGAAGTTTGATATTGCGCCATCACGGTGCCATTGATCATGCCGCCGAGCAAAAGCGGCCCGTGCAGGCGGTCAAACTCGCGAATTTGCTCCCAGCCAAAACGTTCTTTGTGCCGCGCTTCATAGCGATAGTTGGCAAAACTCAGAGTGATGGTATGAATACGGGATGAACGCTCGTGTATTGAATTGCCGGACGAGAAATCAAGTGTCTCCTCGTCACGATTTTTGCTATAGTCCGTCTTTGCTCCCAGCTCGAGCCAATCGGCCAATCCATACAGGCCGGCGAGAGAGATTTCGTATGTGCGGTTTTTTGATTCGGGCCCAAAGTAATCCGCCCCGATGATCCCCGGACGAACGTTTGCGTTTTGAGAAGACGTCATCGCCGCTCTGCCGATCAAATGCAAGCCGTGGGCCGGCAACCGATTTCCGAAGACACGATTCCAATCCGCCAGGAACGCTTCCAGCGATGGTGCTTCCACTCGACCCAAATAATGTAATGTATAATTGGCCTGCCAGCTTTTGAAAGTCCCTTGAAATTCGGTTCGACTGGGAGGCGGGCTGGCGAAACTGGAGCTGGTTGCATCCGAGAAAAAGTACCAGCCGCTAAAACGATGCAGGACTTGTCTGGCGGCAAGAAAATCCAGCCAGGGCACGACATTGAAACTCGTTCTATCCGCCGTTTGCTGGAATTGCCCATCCTCTCGGCTCGAGTGGCTTTGGCTTTCTTCACGCATCGGCTGCGCCGCAAAACCAAAGGTCAAACGCCGGTTCAAAACGTAGGCAAGCTCCAAATTGGCCCAACTAAAATCGCTCGAAAGAGCTTGTTGTTGCGCGAAAGGCGCGTTGGCAAGTTGCGTCAGCTTCGTCTCGAAGCGACGCTGCCACAGATTGCCGGTGAGTTGAATCATGGTTTGGCGTGGCAACAAGAATATTGCCGGGCGCTCCGCAGTGTTGCGCATGAAAGCATTAAAAGGTAAGGCATAATAGGCATAAGCAAGCTGCGCCGGCGCCAGCCTAATATTGCCGCCGTCGGACAAGTAAACCCCTTGCAGGCCGTACGCAAAATTGTTATTTTTGTATTTGTTGATTTGCGCGCCTTCCCATTTTTCACGCAGGAATTCGCCAGTGCCCTGCAGCCAAAGGCCGGAGGCGGGCCGGTACGTCGCTTGGGCGCTCGTGAATTGAACCGTATTTTTTGCGAAAACATCCAGTGGGGCGGCGCCGTCTTCGCTCTCTGTCCAATAGGTGCTATTGGACAGCCTAAACCCAAGGCGGCTGCCCAGGCTGCCATACAAAAACGGGGTCGTATTAAAAGGACGTCTGCCATTTTCTTTGTCACCCACCAACTGCTGAAAGCCGCCGCCAAAGCCGCGAACGATGCGACCGAAATAATAATCAATACCGTTGAAAGTTGAATCGTCCTCCGGCTGCGCCGCACTAAAATTAGGCGTGAAAAGAAGCAGCAGTCCGAGCGGCCAGAGCAGGCGTTTTATTAATGGCGTGAACATTTTACTACTCCGTTATTTGATCGAGTGGAAACCCGGTGCCAATTTAAAATATTGCGATAAAATGTCAAGCAATGAAAATGCCAGCAAACGCCCTAATTTAACCATCTAATTTCACAGCGCAGCTAAAATAGCTTGGCCAAAAAAACGTCGGAATGGAATTGAAAAATGTCGGAACGCCGGAAAAAAGTTTGTAGTTACGCCTCAGGCGTTATACTCTCAATTAAAAGACGGGCTCCTGAAGGAGCAACTACGAACCTTTAGATCTTCCACAAACCCTGCAAATAGGCTTTCGCCACCTCCGTCGCGGCGGCGTTGTATCTTTGTGGCAGTTTGCGCAGGCGAGTTTGCAGGCGTGTCAAATTCTCTTCCAAAGGCAAATGTGGATCGAGCTCGTCGCGCAGGTTGCGCAGATATTTCACCATGCGATTTTCCAGCCGCGCATCGCGCGCGGCCTCCGGCTGCGGATTGAACCGGCGAACCGCCTTTTCCATTTCAAATCCCGCTTCGGCGAAAAAGAGGAATGTCATCCCCTTCAAATATTCAGTAACGGTGCTGCGGTGCAGATGTCCCAATCGTTGCGCGATTTGCGTGTTGGCGTCGTTGCGGAATTGCAATTCGCGATAGAGCTGCAAAATTTTCTCATCCAAAGGTTCGGAAGTTGCGATTGGCAGAGTTGCAAAGCTCAGTTGTTTGCGCACCCATTCCGAATCGACGATTTGGC
>JBOHQZ010000183.1:0-9424 GCA_050732275.1 bacterium | reverse complement strand
GATATGACGAACCGGCAGGATTGGCACGTCTGCGAGCTGAGCCAGCAAGGCATCTCGTCGCGCATGTATCAGCCCGGCCCGTTTTCGCCGCGCGAAAGCATTCCGGCGGCGTTCGATCGGGAATATTTGCGGGCGTTCGAACAAACAAAATGATTCTTGGAAAACCTCAATACTTTTTCATTATGGAAACACCGGGATGGCTTTACAAAATCACCTGGCCGTGGACGCATTATCTGGTCACCAACCTTACTGTCACAGTGGGTTATATTTTCTTTCATCTATTTAATCGCACGCGGGTGATCGGCCGCAAGCATGTTCCACAACAGGCCAACACCTTGTTGGTTAGCAACCATCAATCCATGATTGACAGCTTTCTGATCGGGCTTTGCTGTTTCTATCCCCGCTCGCTCATCCGGCCGTCTCTCATTCCCTGGAGCCCGGCCGCGGCGGAGAATTTTTATCGCACTCCTTTCTTGTCCTGGCTGGCGGATAATTGGAAGTGCATTCCTGTCAAAAAGGGGCGCAAAGACCTCAGTGCCCTGCGCAAGATGGCTGACGCCATAAAAAAATCTCCCATGATTCTTTTTCCGGAGGGCACCCGCTCCCGCGATGGCTCGATTGGAAGCAGCCGGCCGGGCGTAGGAATGCTGATCCTGGAGAGCCGGCCCACAGTGGTGCCCGTGTATATTGAAGGGATGAATCGAATTTTACCCATTGGTTCCGTGTTTCCAAGGTTCTTTAAAAAAATATACGTGGTCTATGGCAAGCCGCTGGATTTTTCGGAATTCTATGGATGGGAGAAAACCAAAGCGAGAGCCGAAGCGATCACAGAACGTGTGATGCAAGCGATCCGGGCATTGCATGACCAGCTCCATGGCTTGAACGATATTTAATCCATTTTGCCGTGTCTCGACCCTCGAAAAAACGATTCGTATCCGGCGCGAGCTCGCCAACGCTGCCGGATTACTTGCGCCCCGCCTTGAAGCTCGTGTTTGTTGGCTTGAACCCCGGACTTTATTCCGCCCGCGCCGGAAAATACTTCGTCCGCAAGACCAACCGGTTTTGGCCGGCGCTCTCGGCGTCACGTTTCTTCGGCAGCGAGGTGTCAGCCGGTGACGAAAAGGCTCTGTTTGAAAAAGATGTTGGTTTTACGGATGTCGTCAAACGGGCTACTGGACAGATCGATGAATTAACCCAAGATGAAATTATCACCGGCGCTAAAACGCTGTGCCGCAAGCTCGAGAAATTTTCGCCAGCCGTTGCCTGTTTTATCGGCCTTACCGGTTATCGTTGGGTTTTTGAGGCGCCGGTTAAAATCAAAGTAACGCCCGGGCCGCAGAATGAACGAATCGGCGCCACCCGCATTTACGTTTTGCCTTCGACCAGCCCGGCCAACGCACATTTTTCTCTCAACCAAATCGTTGAGGAATTTCGCCGTTTGAAGGCATGGCTTGAAGCAGCAAATATAACTTTTGTGAACTGATTCCAGCTTTTATTTTCTTGCTCCACTTAATTAGTATGGCAGCGTTAATAAAATTACCTTCTTGGCTTTTTCAAAGGGAGCGCGGGCTTTCTTGTCCGCGATGCGCGTGGGCTACAAAGTCCAAACTTCCCTCAAAAACTGGAGGAGTAAGATCATGAAAGCTTTTTCCGAACAGGGCACGAGCTGGCAAGAACCACCGGCAACTTTTCTCAGCCGGCTCAAACATCTCGGCCCCGGCTTGATCGTCAGCGGCTCGATCGTCGGCTCCGGTGAATTGATCGCCACCACCGCTTTGGGCGCGCAAGTCGGCTTTGTCGCGCTCTGGGTAATTCTGTTGAGTTGTGTCATCAAAGTGGTGGTGCAAGAAGAGCTGGGGCGCTACACGATGTCATCCGGCGAAACCACATTTCGCGCGCTCGACAAAGTGCCGGGCCGGATCGGGCCAACCTCGTGGGTGGTCTGGTGCTGGGGCATCATGTTTTTGGGCCTCACGCTGCTCAGCGGCGGCATTGTTGGCGGCGTCGGCCAGGTGATGAATCTGGCTTTTCCACAACTGAGTTCCACCGTCTGGATGTTTATTGTCGCGATACTCACCGCCGGTCTTTTGATTTTTAAAGGGAAGTTCGGCTTCATTCAAGGCGCGGTGACCGTGATGGTTTTCAGCTTCACGATGATCACGCTGGCTTGCGCTATTTTGTTGCAATGGACGCCGTATCCCGTGCATTGGGCGAACGTCGTTGAAGGATTAAAATTGAAACTGCCTCCACATGGCTTGCAAATTGCTTTTGCTGTTTTCGGCATCACCGGCATCAGCGCGGCGGAGCTTGTCATGTATCCTTACTGGTGTCTCGAGAAAGGCTACGCGCGTCATGTCGGCCAACGCGACGATACGGAAGCGTGGCCGGTTCGCGCCAAAGGCTGGTTGAAAGTGCTGAACCTCGACGTGCTGATCGCCATGATTTTCTATACGATTGCAACCGTGGCGTTTTATTTTCTTGGCGCCGCCGTTCTGCACGCTCAAGGCTCGGTGCCCGACGGCAGCGAGATGGTACGAACGCTGTCACAAATTTATACGGCAACGCTGGGACCAGGGGCTTTCATTCTATTTTTAGCCGGAGCCTTTGCGGTGCTGTACTCAACGCTGTTCGTCCATGCCGCTTCGTATCCACGGCTGTTGATCGATTTCTTCGAGCTGCTCGGCATTTTGCGCGTTGGCACTGATGAAAAGAAACGCTGGAAGTGGTTGCGGCTTTTTACGTTATTACTCATTACGCTTTACGTCTTTTGGTATTTGCTGCTGGAAGTGCCGGTGAAGATGGTGTTGATCAGCGGCGTCTTGCAATCTTTCATGCTCCCGATCCTGGCCGGGTCGACGCTGTATTTGCGCTACAAACATCTCGATCAGCGCCTCAAGCCTTCCAAGACGATCAGTTTTTTGCTATGGATATCGGCAATTGCGATGTTGGCATTTGCCATTTATAGTTTCATCACGTTGTTGCAGAAACTATGAACGCCGCGCGGCCGATAAAACGTAACGCGGCTTTCAAGCCGCAACCAAATGAATTGACAATTGTTAATTATCAATTGACAATTCAAAATCTTCGCGGTCGTGATAGTTTTTCCATAGTAATACTATAAAACGTGAGAAATAAAACGTAAAAACAAGTTGAGGACACGAAGGGAAAGATGAAGATATTAAAAGCGGGATTTCCGTTTATACTTGCCGGACTTATTATGCTTGCCGGAGCTTATGCTTATCAAAAAATCCGTCCAAAACTTCCCCAAAAACTGGTTATCAAGACCGCGTCATTGGGAGGCGTCTATCACCAAATTGCCGGGAACGGGTTAAAGCCATTCTTCGTACAGCGCGGCGTCGAAGTGGTCGTCGAATCGACCAACGGCTCATTGGAGAACTTGGAAGATTTGGAAAAAGGCGAGGCTGATTTGGTTTTCTTTCAAAGCGGCTCAGGCGGCGAATCGCAACACGCGCGGGTGGTGAGCGCGCTGTTCACAGAATATACGTTGTTCATCGTGCCTAAAAATTCAAAAATTCAGAGCGTCAAAGATTTGCGCGGCAAGCAGGTGGACGTCGGCGCGCTCGGCAGCGGCTCGGAGATCATCAGTTGGTTGATCCTGGAACATAACGGCATCACCCGCGATGACATCACTCCGCATTTTCTCAGATTTCCCGAGATGGTCGAGGCCTTCGAGCAAAATCGGATCGATGCGGCTTTTGCCACCGAAGGCGTGAACAGCGCCATCATCCGCAAGCTGTTGCTGACCGGCGATTGCCGCCTCTTGCCCGTCGAAGGGGCGAAGGCCATACAGGTGCAGAATTTGGCAGTGGTGCCAACCACGCTGGCAGCGGGAATGTTCGGCAATAACACGATCCCGCCGGCGGATTTGCCCACGCTCGGCGTGAAAGCGCTGTTGCTCTATCGCGACGATGCGCCGCTCGCTTTGGTCTTCGCGCTCGATGATCTTATTTTTAACAGCGATTTTGCCAGAGATTTGGGGTTGCACGAATTGATTGAAAATGAGGATTTTGCCACCCACAATGTGGAATTTCCCCTGCACCCGTGGACGCCACAACACTGGAAGCGCATTCCGATCGGCACCTTCAGCGCCATTGCCGAAACCGCCGGTTTTTTTGTTTTTATGGCAACTCTCGTTGGCAGCTTTTTGGTGGTGCGTTTTCGCGTCTTAAAGCATACCTGGCAACGGCAAAAAGATCATTTGGACGAATATTTCGATAAAGTCATGCAAATCGAAAGAGAGCAAAAGGAAGTGGAAGATCCCAAAATCTTGCGCCAGTTCTTGCGCCGAGTAACGGAGTGTAAGCACGAGGTCTTGCGTCAATATACCGCCGAGCAGTTTCAAGGCGATTTCGGGTTGATGGTTTTTATTTTGGAATGTTACTCGGTGGCGACGAAGCTGCAACTGAAGATGCTGTTGTATCAAGATCAGGAGGTTTCCCCGCCGGCGTAGCGCCAATGCCGCAAAAAAAAAACCGGCATCAGCGACTAAATCCGCCGATGCCGGCTTCGTTTATCTCTCACCCGTTATCCGCATTGGGCTGAGTGACAGTTCTCCAGCCCGAGGAAGTTACTTCACTTGAATGGCGATTTCTTTCGGCTGCGCCTCTTTGGTCTTCGGCAGGGTGATGCTGAGAATGCCGTCTTTGTACTCTGCGGCAATCTTGCTGCGGTCGATATTGTCCGTCAACCGGAAGCTGCGCTCGAACTTGCCGTAGCGGGATTCGCGCAGATGATAGTTCTCTTCATCACGCTTCTCTTCGTAGCGCTTCTCGCCGCTCAACGTGAGCACGTTGTTTTCCAGCGAAAGCTTCACATCTTCTTTTTTCAGGCCCGGCAACTCGGCGCGCACGACGAAGTTCTCCTTGTTTTCGGTCACATCGACGCGCGGAGAATAGGTGGCAATTTCTTTTTCACCATCGAACCAATCGCGGAGCAACGGGCGCTCGAACGCGGAGAAAATCGACGGCACGGTTGGGGCGAGATTCCATTTCACTAACATGTTCATAACCTCCATTGGTAGTTTATTGGGTTCAGTGTTTTATTTGCTATTTATTGATTTAAATATTTAATTTTTCAACAATTGTGCCATTGAGTTTTAAGTCATTATGTCATGAAATCTAAATTATTCTTGCCACTTCAACAGTCGAGTGTGCCACGTTTCGACAGGGTGGCAGGTATGTCAGCCGGATTAACAAAGCTTTTGTCGATTTGACATTGGAAAAAGAATCGGCTTGTCTTTTCAGCGACGACTTATGTATATTCCAACGCCATCCCTACGGGCGCAGCCTCTCTTTGAGCTTCGACGACTGCCCAACCGTTACTGTCTTGCTGTTATACTCATTGCGGGTTGCTTTCTGAGGTCCTTACAAGTGGTACTTGGCCTAAGGCCATTCTTTCGGGAAAAACAGTCATCTGGATAGCCATCGCGAGGAGTTCCGCCTTGCGGGACGACGTGGCGATCTCTGGTGGAGAGTGAGATTGCTGCGGCTCCGCTTTACGGAGTCCCGAAAAGCGGGACAAAAAGCGCCTTGCGTGGAATAGCTCTTGTCAGCAATAAGGCAGGACGAAATTTTGCAGTGAAGATTTTAAATTTTTCGAAATAAAAAAGGCCCAGGTTTTTCAACCCGGACCTCTTGGCTGTGAGGGGGAGCCACAACTTTTATATGAAAACGACTGCGTTTGATTTCACGAAAAACGCGCCCGGCCAATTTCATTTTTTTCGGGCAAACGTCACTGTTCGCCGCGATGGCGGAAAGGCCGGTGGTTGGTTGAACCACGTGTCTCGACCGGACGCGAATTTCATGTCCCGCTAAAGCGAGATGCCCATGCTTCCTGCAAGGTGCTTCCCTAAGCAACGTCCTTGTTTACTCATGTTCGGGAAGTCAACATTAAGATCATTTTGCAGCGTCACTGCTGCCCGATCTTAATGCGTGTTTACTCATCATTGCCTATTTCTTTTGCAAGGCTCATGCCAAAGCCTAAAGACTGTGCGCCGCATTGGGGTCGGGAAGACGTATTACTCTAAATGCTTGAAAAACTGAGGAACTTTTGCGAAGCAGGTGCTGAGGGAGGGCGTTGACAGTTTCGTAAACGCATCGGAAAGTGTATCATTTGATTTCAAATTTCGTTTTTGAATTGCAAAAACGGTATTGCCGGTATTGCTGCTCCGAAATTGAAAGCGGTGGGTTGAAGATTGGGGAGGTATTTTCAACAGCTCAACAAAAGTGTAACATCGTTTTATCGATAGCAAGCGCAACGTGACTACAAACGCTACTTGACCCAAATGAGCGTGATTCCCGGATTGCCGGTTCCCAAATCGGCATCGTCGATTTGGCCGCAAGCCTGCCGCATTTCCTGAGTATCGTCGTCGAAAATACCGTAATCCTCGCCGTTGATGACAGCACGAAAGCGCCGGCGAAATTGAAAGGCCCAGTTGCGCACCGTTTCTTTCGTGCTCCCGCCTCGTCCATGACTGCCGTAGCCGTGCACGACTTTGACGGCGCGCAGGCTCGAGGAATTGCGCACCCTGGCAAGCGCCTCAGCAAGCTCGTTTTCAACCTGCTGCGGCGGGCGCGGCGGATGGCCCACATCGATCACGAAAAAGTAAGTCGCATCCATGCGGATTTGAAAACGAGGCAATCATTGAACTGCAACCATGTATTCTGTAAATGCAGATCGACGTGCTTTAGCGCGCTTGGCAGTATCAATCAGTTCACGAACAGTAGTTATAAGCTCATCAATCGTATCGGGAGTAAAGGACGCCTCCCCATCTGTAGGGCATACCCAAGCGTAGACATTCGGCACGCGAACCAAAACACCTTCGTCATTATACTCAAAAGCAGTTTGACGCCACTCTTTTTGAGTATGATGTTGGCCACAAATAGGAACAGGTTTGGTTGCCATAAATTATTTCCTTTTACGTTTTCGCCGTGTGAAATCAGGACGTTCCCATAGATTATCAGCAGGAATATATGCCGTTACAAATTCTACGTAAACCCGATCGACATATTCACAAACGACGTGCAAATAAATAACGATATTATCCAAAAGGTTTACACGGCTACAGATGAGCACGCGTTGATCTTCAGGATATTCCTCAATAATTTTGCCATTGAGAACGGCCTCGACCATGTCTTTACGCTCAAAGCCTTCTTTCAAAGCATGTTGGATGGCATGGCCTTTGGCAAAATAATTTCCTGCTCGCACTCGTTCACGAATTATCGCGATATCCACGTGATGTGTTCCGAATAAAGTCATGCCTGCCGTAGTCGTTCAGCCAGCCATGAATTGACGAGCGTCTCAGGTAAAACTCCGCGAGTTTTGGCCTGAATTTCAGCCCGTGGGTGACATAACCAATTTAGCACACCGATTTTTTTTTTGCAACATCTATTTTAGCCTGTGGCAACAAGGGGTATTGCCAGCTTGTCCGCGTTCAGGCCATCCCCTTCTGCATCCTGCCAGCGTAGCATGTATATAAATTATCGAGTGTGTGTTTTGGGAAGGCTGCGAAAGATGAAAATTTCATTTTCCCTGCAAGGACGGACTTAACAATATCAGCAAGAGGACAACACACATGCGAAATTTGCTCATGCCGATCAAAAAAGTTTTGCTCCCGGCGCTCGTCGCCGGTTTGGGGATCACTTTGCAAAGCTGCACGGAGACCCCGACACAAACGTTGACCGCAGCAAGAATCGAGGGCCGCGTTATAGACAAAGCCACCGCGGCGGCGATTGAAAAAGCAGTGGTGAAAGCATTGCCTTTCAATCGCAGCACTGAAACCGGTGCCGACGGCAAGTATACCTTGTCCATCGAGCTGCCGGATACGATTTCCAGAACGGTCAAGCTGGTCATTTCCAAAACCGGTTTCGCCAACGATTCCTTGGTCTCCCTCACCATTAAGAACGACCGCGTCACGCCGGTGGCGGAAGTTAAATTGGGCCGGATGGTAGGCTCCGAACAAGGCTCCGGCAATGCGACCAACATCGTGCTGCATGATGTCACCAGCAGCAGTGTATTCGTGAAAGGCTCCGGTGGTCAAGCGACCGCAAAGATAACATTCGAAGTAAGGGATGCCTATGGCATTCCGGTCGATACACAGCACAAGGTAACGGTGACTTTTACAATCAGAGGCGGCCTCGGCGGCGGCGAAGTTTTGAACCCGGCTTCGGCAGAAACCGATGCAAACGGCCGGGTGGCGGTCACGATTACGAGCGGGACAAGGGCGGGCGCGGTGCAAGTGATGGCGCAGGCACAAGTCAATGGCGTTACGATCTCCGCGGCGCCGGTTCCGGTTGCCATTCATGGCGGGTTGCCGGACGAAAGCCATTTCTCTATTGCGTTCGAGAAACTAAACTTTGCAGGTTGGATATACTCTGGTTTGGAAAATAGAATCACGGCGTATGTCGGCGACCAATATTCCAACCCGGTGCCGCCGGGAACCGTCGTGCAATTTCGCAGCACGGGCGGGATCATCGGCGGCTCGGCGGTGACCGATGCGCTCGGACGCGCTACGGTGGTTTTGACTTCCGCCAACCCGCAACCGCAAGGGGTCCCTGGATATACCTTTCCTTTTACGGAGCCGGGATTCGCGCGTGTTCTTGCGGAAACGGTTGATGAAACGGGCAAGAAGATTGTAGCTCAAGGGCCCCTGTTATTTTCCGGAAGGACGATGCCCATTGAAGTGACGTCACAGCAACCGATACCTTTCAATATCGCCCCTTTGAGCGCGCAATTTTTTACGTATAAAGTGAAAGACCAGAATGACAATCCCTTGGTTGCCGGCACGACGATCAGTGTGACGACCGATAACGGCAAGCTTAGCGGGGATACCAATATAAACCTGAAAGATACTCTATCGCGCGCCTGGACGCAGTTTAGTTTTACTTTGGCCAACGCCGAACCCGATACCGTGATCAAAGACACCGTCATCAAGATTCAGGTCACCAGCCAAAACGGTGACGCTTCGGCGACGATTTATGGGAAATTATTGCCAAAAAAGTAAGAGATTTTGGCGTTAATTTCCGCGGAAAAATGACATGGGCGAAGCACGGCTTCGCCCATGTGCTTTAGCTGTCCATCAATTCGGGCACTGACTCGGGCAGCAATCGGAAGGCTGACAAACCGGCGGCTTGCAAGGCGGACAATTTTCATCCGTTGCCGCTTGTTCCGGCGACATCGCCAGACTGCCGAGCGCCAACAGCGTCAGCGCTGCCAAAGTCAACAGGCCTTTCTTCATGATTTCATCTCCTTGAGTTACAGTTTTTTGAAGTTGAAGTTCCAGTCATCACAAAGCGCTTTTTGTCCCGCTTTTCGGGACTCCGTAAAGCGGAGCCGAAGTAATCGGTTAATTTTAAGAGATTGCTTCGCTGGAAAGCGCTCGCGAATGACCTCGCTAAATGAATAT
>JBOHQZ010000182.1:0-9523 GCA_050732275.1 bacterium | reverse complement strand
AACATTGTGGCCGCTGCGATCGGTTACCGCGCAAATTCCCGCCCTAATAGATTCGCTCGCAGCTTCCAAGCTCGATTCCCTCGCGCTCGCCCCGCTTGATTCCGCCCGCGCCGATAGCGCCGGGCAACAAGCGGATTTGGATGCCCCGATTGAGTACGAAGCGCAAATAATCGACAATGAGGTGAATGGACGCATCACCGTTTTGACGGGCCGGGCCAAAGTGAAATACAAAACGATGACGCTCGAAGCCGGAAAAATCACGGTGGATTGGAACGCCCGTTTGCTCATCGCCGAGCCGCTGCCGGATTCACTCCTTGCCGCCGGGAAAGCCGCCAATGGCAAAAAGGCTAATGGCGCCAGTGATAGTCTCGCCAAAGCCCCGCAAGGCTTTGGGGTCAGCGATAGCTTAACCAAAGCCTTGCGGGGTTTGCCGTTTTTCTCGGATGGCGGCGATCTGTTGACCGGCGAGCGCATGGAATACAACTTCGCGACGGAGAAGGGGCGCGTGTTGCGCGGCCGCACCGAGTTTCAGGACGGCAAATATTTCGGAACGCAAATCAAAAGAGCCGACAGCAAAACGTTGTTCGTTTCGAAAGGCATTTATAGCACGTGCGACAACGAGGAAAAGCCGCACTTTCATTTTTGGAGCCGCAAAATGAAAGTCGTGCTCCAGGAGAACGTCGTGGCCAAGCCGATCGTGCTGTTTATTGGCAAAATTCCCTTGCTGGCGCTGCCGTTCGGCTTTTTTCCCACGCGCAGCGGCCGCCACTCCGGCTTGATCATTCCGCGCTACGGCGCCAGCACAAGCGAGGGGCGCTACCTGCGCGAGCTGGGCTATTATTGGGCGATCAACGATTATCTCGATGCGAAAACGACGGTCGATTACTACGAAAATTCCGGCTGGTTTTTCCGCGGCGATCTGAGATATGCGAAGCGTTACTCGTTCAGCGGCTCGCTCGGCGGCTCGGTGACGCGAAAGAATTTTGAGCTGGAGGGGAGCCAGGAACGGCGGTGGGACCTCACATTCAATCACAGCCAGCAATTCGGACCGACCGCGCGTTTGGCCGCTTCCGGCTCGTTCGCGAGCAGCAACAATTTTTATCGCTTTTTCACCAGCGATCGCCAGAAGCAATTGCAGCGCAATGTGATCTCGCAGGCGACGTACAGCAAAAGTTTCGGCGGCGGCAGCAACAGCCTGAGCCTCTCGCTGCGCGACAGCAAGGATCTCCAAACCGGCACCTATGACCGCGTGTTGCCGCAGCTCAGCCTCGGCTTCGGCCAGCGCCAGCTTTTCGGCGGCCGGGAATCATCGAAGTCCACGCCGGCGGGCGGCAGCACAAAACCGGAAGAGCGGCCGTGGTACGAAAATTTTTATTACAATTATTCGATGTCCGCGCAAAATCGATATGCGAAAACGCAAACTTCGGATACCACCACGAAAACGGATCATCTCAGCTCGGCCAATCATAATTTTAATTTGTCGCTCAACAGCCCCAAGCGTTACTTCGGCTGGCTGTATTTGAACCAGGGCCTGCAAGTCAACGAAGATTGGTTCGACCGCACGACGAACTACGCGCCGGACAGTGCGCGCAAGCAAATCGTCAGTGCTGAGAGCAAGGGCTTTGCGGCGCGGCACCTTTTCAATTATAGCATTTCGGCGAATACGAAGATCTATGGCAACTTTCAGCCGAACCTCGGCCCGGTTCACGCGCTGCGGCACGTGGTCACGCCGAGCCTTGGCTTTTCTTATCGGCCGGATTTTTCCGATCCGCGCTGGGGTTATTATGAGCGCGTGACGCTGCAAGGAAGCCGGGGTGACAGCACCGTTCGTCGCGATCGCTTCGGCGGATCGACGCCGAACGGCAAAGTGGCCAGCATGAATTTTTCCGTGGGCAATCTTTTTCAAATGAAAACCGGACCGGAGGACAAGCCGAAAAAGATCGATCTCTTCAATCTCAACTTTTCCACCAGCCATAACTTTGCGGTCAAAGCGTTCAGGCAGTCGGATTTGGCCTCGTCGCTTTTTGCCAGCCCGACGCAAAATCTCTCGCTCAGCCTCGGTGCTTCGCACAGCTTCTATGTGTTCGATCGCCAGCTCGGCAGAACGATCAACCGCTATCTTTACAAAGACGGTCGCTTTCTGCGGCTGACGAACGTCAATCTCGGCGCGAGCTTTCGCTTGCAAAGCAAAAGCGAAGAAACGGCCGCTGCCGGAGAACAGGCGCCGGCGGAGGAGCAAGCCGAACTTGAAGAGACTTTGCCGGCGGTGAAAGACCGTTTCGCGCCGCAACAGTTTTTCTCCGATACGGCAGTGCCCTGGCAAGCCAGCTTTTCGCTGACTTACAATTACAGCCGTTTCGATCCCCGGCGCCCGATCAAAACCGCGCAATTGAGCGTGGATAATGCCGAGATCAAGCTGACCAAGAATTGGCGCGTCGGCATGTCCGGCCAATTCGATTTGCGCGAGAAGCGCATCGTCGATCAGCGTTACACGATTTATCGCGATCTGCACTGCTGGGAGATGCAATTTTTCTGGACGCCCACGGGTTTCAGCAAAGGGTTTTATTTTCGCCTCGGCATCAAAGCACCGCTCTTGCAGGACATCAAGGTCGAGCGCCGCGGCGGCCGGTCGACAGTGTTTGGGGGGTCGTATTACTAAAAATTCATCTTGATTTTCACCGGATTATGCGCTAACTTCTAAAGGGTGATTTTTTTTGAAACAGCTATCGGCAGATCACGCGCAGAGGCGCGGTCCAATATTTTTGGAGAAGTTTATTATGCAATCAACTCCGGGGAGATGAACGGAGGCGAAGTGGGCAAAACCATTTCCATATCAAATCAAAAAGGCGGCGTCGGAAAAACCACGACGGCGGTGAATGTGTCTTCTTGCATCGCCGTGGCCGAATATAAAGTGCTGGTGGTGGACATCGATCCCCAGGCCAATACCACCAGCGGCTTTGGGATCGACCAGAAAAAAGTGCGCAGCAGCATTTACGAGGTGCTCATCAACGACCTCAATGTGAACGAAGCTGTCATCAAAACACAGTTGGAATATTTGGATTTGCTGCCGTCACACGTGCGCTTGGTCGGGGCCGAAGTGGAGTTGGTCAGCGCGATCACGCGTGAAAAGATTTTGGAGCGCGCCCTCTCCAATTTGGAGAAGCAATACGATTTTATTTTCATCGATTGCCCGCCCTCGCTCGGCTTGCTGACGCTGAACGCGCTCACCGCCGCGGATTCGGTGCTCATCCCGATTCAATGCGAGTATTACGCCCTGGAGGGGTTGAGCCAGTTGTTGAACACGGTGCGGCTGGTGCAAAAGCATCTCAATACCCGTTTGGAGATCGAGGGCGTGCTGCTGACGATGTTCGACGGCCGCTTGAATTTGAGCCGGCAGGTCGCCGACGACGTGCGCAAATATTTTGGCGACAAAGTTTTCAAATCCGTCATCTTGCGCAACGTGCGCTTGAGCGAAGCGCCGAGCCACGGCAAGCCGATTATTTTATACGACGCTGTTTGCAGCGGCGCCGAAAACTACATGAGCCTGGCTACAGAAATTCTAGAGAATGGTCACCAAAAGGTTGGGAAGAGGGCTGCAAGCGCTCATTCCTGATGTGGGCGCCGAGCAGTCCAATCATGCCAAAGACGGCTACGTCCGTGAGAGTTCCATTCACGAGGTGGAAATTTCCCGCATTGTTGCCAACCCTTTTCAGCCCCGCACCGATTTCGATCCCCAGGCGCTCGGCGAATTGAAACAGTCTATAGCGGAGAACGGGCTGGTGACGCCGATCACCGTTCGCTCTTTTAACAGCGGCTACCAATTGATCGCCGGCGAACGGCGGCTGCGCGCGGTGCAGGAGTTGGGTTACACGAGTATTCCCGCTTATATTTTGGAGATTCACGACGAGCGGCAGATGCTGGAGATGGCGCTCATCGAGAACGTGCAGCGGGAAAATCTCAATGCCATTGAAGAGGCGCTCGGCTATCAGCGCCTGGTTGACGAATGCGACCTGACGCAGGAAGCGGTTTCCCAAAAAGTTGGCAAGGATCGCGCCACCATTGCCAATGCGCTGCGCCTGCTGAAATTGCCGGATACGATTCAAGACAGCCTGCGGAAGGGCGAAGTGACAGCCGGCCATGCACGCGCTTTGCTCGGTTTATCCGAACGCTCGCAGCAGACCGAGTTATGGAAAAAAATTCTTAAAGACCAACTGAACGTCCGGCAGGTCGAGAAACTGGTGCAGCGCGCGACGCGGCCCAAAAGTGCGGCCAAGAAAAAATCGCCCACCACGCCGTATGCCATCCGCGAAGCGGAGGACAAGCTGCGGCGGGTCTTCGGCACGCAAGTCCGCATTCACCTGCAAGGCAAGGGCGGCAAGATCGAGCTGGAGTTTTATTCCGACAACGATTTGGAGCGCTTGCTGGAGCTGATGCAAAAGATTTAAGCAGAAAAAGGTTGACTTTTTAGCGCGAAATAGCTATTTTAATTCTTCTTGAAGCGGTTGTTAATGTGGAAATCACCCACGGCGCAAATTCAGTATTGCCGGCAATGCGAAAAGTGTCCGCAACAAGCCGGCATGTCGGGTATGAGGAATTGATATTGGGATGGCGCAGTGTGGTCTTGGCGCGGGAGGGGAGAGAGTGAGCTTCAACCGGATGCCGGTGGGTAAGTGTGATGAAAAAAAAACGACATCGTAGAATTTCAGTTCTGCTCATTCCGGATGATAATGCCGAGCCGTATAATTTTCGTTTGAGTTGGGCGCTGGCCAAAGTGCTCATCGGCATCAGCATCGTTCTCGCACTTCACATCATTTTCGGCGGCTTGGCGTATTGGAAATATTTCCAGTTGAGCGCCGAGAATAGCGAGCTGGAGCGCTCTAACTCGCGCTTACTTGATGACAACAAGCGTGTCTACGAGTTGCAAGCGCAGTTGGAAGGAATGAGCAAGGAGCAAGCCAAGATTTTAAGCCTGTTGGGCGTTGACCCGCAAGCCAATGGCGCCGGCAGTCTCGGTGCCATGCTGCCGTCATCACCTGCGGTGATCGCTAACCAGGCCGAGCCGCAATCTGCTCCGGCGGCCAATCATGAGTTGGCGAAAGAGGTGAGCCTGACTCCGGCAGGCGGGTTTCTGATTCGGCGGCGAACTGATCAAACCATGTACGCCACCAATCTGCCGACGCTGCTGCCGGTGGAAGGATTTTTGACGACGGAATTTTCTGCGAGCAAATGGACGCCGCCGCAGTTTCGCTCGCATCCGGGGATCGATATTGCCGCCAAGAGCGGCTCCGTGGTTTTGGCGGCAGGTGATGGACAAGTTATCTTCGCCAATTGGACGCATGATCTGGGCAACCTGGTCATCATCCATCATGGCGATGGCGTTTTCTCTTATTATGGCCACAACGAACGGCTCCTGGCTCATGATAAGATGTTTGTAAAAAAAGGCGAGCCGATCGCGCTATTGGGAAATTCCGGCAAAAGCTCCGGACCGCACCTGCACTTCGAGGTTTGGAAAGACGGTGCGGCAATCGACCCCCGCCAAATTCTCCTGGCGTTTCGCGCGATTTCCAAATAACCAAGCAGCATACGAGGTGAAAATGCTGGGGAAAAAGGATATGGACGATTTCGATAAAAGTGGCGATCTAAACACCATTATTGGAAAGGGGTCGGTTGTCGAAGGCACGGTTAAAGTGCAAAGCAGTTTGCGTGTGGATGGAAGAATAAAAGGACAAGTCAGCACGACGGATTCGCTGGTCATCGGCAAGGAAGGCGAAATCGAAGGTGAAATTCGCGTCAAGCACGCAATTGTCGGCGGCAGAATCAGGGGAAAAATCTTTGCCAGCGGCAAAGTGGTGTTGGAATCCAAATCGGCCTTCCACGGCGAGCTGAAAACTTCCAAGCTCGTCATTGAAGAAGGCGCGGTTTTCGAAGGGGTCTGTTCGATGACGGACGACGGCAAAATGCTGGCCTTGCCGGAAGGCGCCAGCGGTCCGGATCGAGTCAGACACGGTGAGCGTATCGCACGGCCTGAAGTGCAGATCAATCGCTAGACAGTGGTGCGCAGCAGTTCCCAACAAACCGATTGGTCGAGAGTCGCGGCTTACGGAGATCTCGGGCTCCGTTTTGCTGTTGCGGCCGCGGCAGGCGGTTTTCTCGGCCACCTGCTCGACCAAAAGTTGCACATCTATCCCTTTGGGTTGATCGTCGGGATCATGCTCGGAGGAACGGGCGGCTTTATTAGCCTGTACCGAGCCGTTATGCGCATGACCGCCGAAGAATCAAGGTCGAAGAAGTCTGCCGATTCTCCTCAAGGCCCGGAAGAAGCGCAAAAGAAAATCGATGCTTAATCTTGTCGAGCGTCTCGGCTTGGCGGTTGAGACGATGCTGTTTTCACTAAAAATCTCCCTGAATTTCATCACGCCGATTGCTGCTTCGCCGATTCAGTGGGGATTTTTTTATGGCTTGGCGGTGAGCGCGTTTTTGGCGATGAGCGGCTATCTGGCTTTGCGCTGGGCCAGAAATCGTTCGCCTTTGACATTTTTGTGGGTGCTGGCCGGCGGCTTTATTGCCCGTCTGGCCGTCTTCGGCATCGCGCTGGTTTGGGCATGGAAATTTTCGCGCTTCGACGCGAAAGTTTTTACCTGGACTTTGTTGATTTCCTATTTGGTTTTTCAATTTATCGAAACCGCAGTTTTTCAGCGATATTTCAAACAAATTAAATCTGATAAAAAGTCAAACCCGATTCTCATGATTCTGTGCGCGTTCATATAATTCCAAATCGGGATGAAATCAACTTCGCCGGCATGACGATCTCATTTATTCATATTCTCGTTAGCTTCACACTTATTTTTAACATCGCAACGGCTGAGCCTCAGGAGAGAGCACACCCACCCGAATCGGCCAAATTTGACACCTCAGCAGCAGACACACACGGCGAGCCGGCGCAAGAGCACGGCGGCGCGGCAGAGGGCGGCCACGACAATATCGGCGCCGTTATCCTTCACCACATTAGCGATAGCCACGAGCTTGAGTTGCCGTTCGTCGGCGCGGTACATTTGCCCCGCCTCGAGCTATGGGGCGTGGATTTTTCCATCACCAAGCATGTCGTGATGATGATGGTCGCCGCGGTTTTGCTGATTGTGGTTTTGAGCATTGCGGCCCGGCGCCGCAGCGCGAACGAAGTTCCCACCGGCTTCGCCGCGGCCATAGAAGCCGTGGTCGAGTTTATCCGCAATGAGATTGCCATTCCCAACCTGGGCGAAAAGTTCGGCATCTTATTCACGCCCTACCTGTGTACGGCTTTTTTCTTTATTCTCACGTGCAATTTGCTCGGCCTGGTGCCTTACGCCGCCACAGCTACCGGCAACGTCAGTGTGACCGCGGCGTTGGCTTCGTTGACTTTCATCTTGACGCAAGCGATGGGCATCAAAGTCAACGGCATTGGCGGTTACTTGAAGCATTTCACCGGCGGCGTGCACCCGGCAATGTGGATCATCATGATTCCGGTGGAATTTCTCGGCTTGTTCACGAAACCGTTCGCGCTTTGTATCCGTTTATATGCGAATATGACCGCCGGCCACGTCGTCATCCTTTCTTTGGTTGGCCTGATTTTTATTTTCGGCAAAGGCGGCGCCAGCCCCATTGCCGGCTACGGCATCGCGCCGCTTTCCGTGGCGTTCAGCCTGTTTGTGAATTTGCTCGAAATTTTAGTCGCCTTTTTGCAGGCTTATATTTTTACCTTGTTATCGGCGTTGTTCATCGGCTTTGCGGCTCATTCTCATCACGAAGAAGAAGGCCACGAAGCGCATCACTGACAGTAGCAGTTGGCAGAGACAGTAGCAGTTGGTAGTGGCAGTAGCAGTAGCAGGGCTACGCCACTGTTAGTTTGAAAATCACCCAGAAGCAGCCGCCGTTGGCAGGCAAAGTGTTTTTAGTGCTACTGCCAAGTGCAACTGCTTCTTTTAAAAAAACCACCACATCATCGTCGTCACTCACTTCTGAAGGAGGAATTTGCAAATGGAAGGTCTCAGTTTCGCTCATCTCGCGGCAGGTTTTGGCGCTGGAATTGTCGCGCTCGGCGCCGGCTTGGGAATCGGCAAAATTGCCAGCACGGCGATGGAAGCCATCGGCCGCCAGCCGGAGGCCGCCGGTGACGTTCGCGGCACGATGATCATTGCGGCCGCGCTCATCGAAGGCGTCGCGCTTTTTGGCGAGGTTATTTGCGTATTGTTGGCGATTAAATAATGCAGATGACCTACGGCTGTAGGTTTGTCTGCCGATCCGGTAAATTTTAAATTGAAAATTTTCAATTTAAAATTTGAAATTGATTCGATAGTATGAATCAGTTCGGTAACCTCAAAGCCTAAAAGAGAAACCATGCTCGAACTACATACCGGCCTGATTGCGTGGACCATCATCATTTTTGTTTTGCTGCTCCTGATTCTGCGCAAGGTGGCGTGGAAGCCGATTGTGGGCGCGCTTGAAGAGCGCACCAAGCTCATTAAGGATTCCCTGGAAAAAGCGGAAGCGGCGCAGCGCGCGGCGGAAAATGCCCGCGCCGAATATGAGGCGATGATGGCAAAAGCCAGCAAGGAGGCGCAGGAGCTGATAGCCCGCGGCCGCAAAGCCGCCGAAGGCACGCGTGACGAGATTGTGGCGAAAGCGCAAGCCGAGTCGGAGCAGTTCCGGCAGCGGACGCTTAGAGAAATCGACCTGGCCCGCCAAAAGGCGCTGGAGGAAATCAAACACACGGCCGCCCAGCTTTCGGTGGATATCGCCGGCAAGATCATCGGGCGATCGTTGGCGGCCAAAGATCATCAGGACCTGATCCGCCAAGCCTTGCGCGAAATGCAAGTCACCGGCAGCGAACCAAATTGATGCAGGCGGCAGTTGCAGGTGCAGTAGCACTTTTTTAATTTCTGCTACTGCCACTGCTCGTGCTACTTTCTGAAAACGAATTCCCAGTCCCATGAAGGAACAAATCCTCGCCCGGCGCTATGCCAAAGCGCTTTTCACGCTGGCGCAAGAGCGCAAAATAGTGGATAAAATTCGCAACGAGTTGCACAGTTTTATGGCGGCCATGGAAGAAAACGCCGAATTTGACGATTTTTTCCGCTCGCCGGAGAACAGCCGCGCGGCCAAGCGCGCGGCGGTGGAGAAAATTTTTCAGGACCGTTTTTCCGGCCTCTTCTTCAATTTTTTGCTCCTGCTCATTCACAAAGGCCGGCACAATGCCATGCAAGACATCGCCCGCGCTTTTGAAGAGCTGTACGATCGACATTATCGCCGCACCCGCGCGCTCGCCATCACCGCCGTGCCGATGGACACCGCGCTGGCCGGTGATCTGCGCGACCGGCTGGCCAAAAGCTTGAACAAGCAAGTCGAGCTGGAGACCAAGGTCGATCCGACCCTTCTCGGCGGCATCGTCCTGAACATCGACGGCAAAGTGCTCGACGGCTCCGTCAAGCAGCAATTGGAGCGGCTGCGCGCCGAGTTTTTGGGAAGGAGGAATTGAAATATGAACAAA
>JBOHQZ010000181.1:0-9552 GCA_050732275.1 bacterium | reverse complement strand
ATCATCGCTCTTATCCGCGATGGTCACGATGCAGTAGGCGCAAATATCGACAGCGCCATGCACGCCCGGCCTCTTAAGGAAACGGCATTGGGGCGGGACTACAATAAGCGGCGATTGATTTTTGGCAATTTCTCATTCGGCCTGCACCGCTCGCGCAGCGTCGTCATGAAACTGAGCGGATTGTTTGCGCTGGACGCATTCGCCGGCGGATTCGTGGTGCAGAGCATCATGGCTTATTGGTTTCATGTCGAATTCGGCGTCGCGCCCGCCACGCTCGGCAGCATCGTTTTCGGCGCGAACATCTTGGCCGGCCTTTCGGCTTTGCTCGCCGCTCGCATTGCCGCGAGAATCGGGCTGATCAACACGATGGTTTTTACACACATTCCATCCAACATTTTGTTGGTGCTCGTGCCGCTTATGCCGAGCTTGCCGTTGGCAATCGCCATTTTGCTGATCCGTTTCAGCATTTCACAAATGGACGTGCCAACGCGCCAATCTTATACGCTGGCCGTCGTCAGTCCGGATGAGCGTTCCGCCGCTTCCGGTGTGACGAGCATGGCGCGTTCGGTTGGCGCCTCGCTCTCGCCGGCGTTGAGCGGCCAGTTGCTTGCTATTCCCGCGCTCTTGAGCGTACCGTTCTTTTTCGCAGGCGGATTGAAAATCATCTATGATCTATTGCTCTATCGCAGTTTCCGCACTTTGAAGCCGCCGGAGGAAGAACATAAATAATTTTTGTCGCATCAACACATTTTCGCCATTCATCGACACCAATTATTCTTCACCAATTTATGCCAAGTTATATGAAACGATTTGTTTTACTGTTTTCAATCTTTGCCGCCTTGCTCATCGCTTGCTCCGTGCAAAAAGATTCGGCCAGTGAGGTCGAAAAAGTTATGACTGAGTATAAAACCTGGGCGCGGCTGACACCAGAGCCGCGCAATATTTCGCCGCATTTGTGGGGACTTTGCCGTTTGCCGACTCCCGAAGAGCAAGCTTTTTTGGAGAGCCAGCATGCCGATCGGTATTTGAATATTTATGCCAACAACATCGGCGCCGAGATTGCTAAACACGAAGGCGAGCGAGTTTTTCCGGTTGGCAGCGTGATCGTCAAAGAAAAGTTGCTAACCTTGGAGGGAAACTCTGCAGAGGCCGTGGCCATGATGATCAAGCGTGGGAAAGGTTTCAATCCGGCCGGCGACGATTGGGAGTATATTTATTGGGAGAAAAACGGCAAGCTCACTCGCGGGCCGCAACAGTTGGCGAATTGCCAAGCTTGCCATCTCAATACCCGTGAAACCGATTCGGTTTTCTGGCCGGAAGGTTTGAAACCATGATTCACCGCTAATAGGAGAAAGAAAAACGCATGCTTCGTGAGCATCTTGCCAAAAAGGGTCTGGGCGAAAAAGACGGATTTCGCTGGCGCAGCCATGAGATTTCCCGCATCGAAGGCTTTAGTGACGCCGTCTTCGCTTTCGCCGTCACGTTGCTGGTGGTCTCGTTGGAAGTGCCTGAAACCTTCAGCGAGCTGTGGGAAAAGATGCACGGTTTCGTCGCCTTCGCGATTTGCTTTGTTTTGCTGTTTATGGTTTGGCACGACCAATACATTTTTTTCCGTCGCTATGCCCTGAAAGACGCTTTCACGACCTGGATGAATGGCGCCCTGCTTTTCGTCGTCTTGTTCTTTGTCTATCCGCTCAAATTTTTGTTTACCATGCTGGTCAAAGCATTCTCCGGGGCCAGCCTCGAGGTGCATCTGCCCGACGGAACAACGGAAGCCGTTATTCAGATCGAGCAAGTTCCGCGCTTGATGATCATTTACGGCCTGGGGTTTATCGCGGTGTCCATCATCTTCGTTTTGCTCTATCATCATGCTTATCGCCAACGCGCCCATCTCGAGTTGAATGAAGTGGAATCGCTCAAGACCAGAGCCAGCGTGCAATCACATTTGCTGAATATCGCCGTAGGTTTGCTTTCAATTACTATTGTTGTCATTGGCGGCCCGGGATTTGGTTTCTGGTCAGGAATATGCTATTCGTTGATTGGGCCGCTGCAATGGCTTAATGGCTCGTTGTTAGGATCGCGCCTCAAAAAACTGGGTGAGCACCACGAAGCTTCTTGAAATCTACTAAAGTATATTCGTGCAAAAAACATGATGCGAAACCTCTCATCTTTTCGCGCTTGGGGACGCGGCTTGCTCGTCGGCTGGCTCGGTTGGACGGCCTACTCCATGCTTTACGCTGGCATCTTGTCTTTGCAAGTCGGAGTGGTTTATGTATACGCACTTTTCGGCTCGTTGCTGTCTCATTACTTGATGGCGTTGTACAGCGTGCCGGTTTGGTTTTTTATTACGCGCGTTTTGGCAAATAAGCGCTGGCCGGCGCACTTGTTAAGCCATCTCGTGGGCGCGTTGCTTTACGCTTACGCTTGGCATTTGAGCTTTCTTGAGTCGTTTCACCGTTTATTCGGTGAAAAAGTTTGGCAACAATCACAGTTGTTCGTCATCAAATACTGGCTGATCCACGAAGCCATTGTCGTCTATGCGGTTTTCGTGGGCATTTTCTACGTGTGGCGTTATCAGCAGCAGCTCCGCGAGAAGGAGCAGCGCGAAACCGAATTGCGCCTGCACGCCAACCAAATGGAGCTGGCGGTATTGAAAGCGCAGCTCAATCCGCATTTTCTCTTCAATACGCTCAACTCCATCAACGCGCTGGTGGGCAGCGATCCGGAAGCAGCGCGGCAAGTGCTGGCACAGCTTGCCGAAGTGTTGCGCTATTCTCTTGAAAGCGATCGCCAGCCGCTCGTGCCGCTTTCCGAAGAATTGCGTTTCGTTGAAACTTACCTGGCGATTGAAAAGGCGCGTTTCGGCAAACGCTTGCAGGTAAAAATGGAAATCGATGAATCAGCCCGCCCGCTTTTGGTGCCGCCGATGATTTTGCAACCGCTCGCCGAAAATGCCGTGAAGCACGGTATCGCGCCGAAAGAAGAGGGCGGCGAGCTCCGTTTGTGCGTGCAGCGACGAAATACTCATTTGGAAATCGAAGTATCAGACAACGGCGCCGGCTCGCGTGCAACGCCTTCAGAAAATCTTCTGAACAATGGCCGAGGCTTGCACAACACGGATTTGCGGTTGCGAAAAATGTTTGGAGACAAAGCTGGATTGCAGGTGAGCAACGGTCAAGAAGGGTTTCTGGTGAAATTTCAAATACCAGTGACCAGTAATCAGTGGCCAGTAATCAGTGAATCACAATCACTTGATTACTGATAACCGATCACTGATTACTGATTACTAATCACTGAACACTGGTTACTCGATACAAACAAAGATATGCAACTCAGAACGATCATCATCGACGACGAGCCGCTGGCGCGGCAGGTGATTCGCGAATTTCTGCAAGCGCATGCGCAGATCGAAATCATCGCCGAGTGCGAGAATGGCCGGCAAGCAGTCGCAGCGATCAACCACCACAAACCGGATTTGATCTTTCTCGACGTACAAATGCCGGGACTGACCGGCTTGCAAGTGTTGGAGCAAATCGAGCATATACCGGCGATAATTTTCTCGACGGCTTATGACGAGTACGCCATCCGCGCGTTTGAAGTGAACGCCGTCGATTATTTGCTGAAGCCGTTCGACCGCCAGCGTTTTGCCACGGCGGTGCAGCGCGCCATTGAGCGCCGAGCCGGCGCCGGAACCGAGATGGAGCGACTCTTGCGGCTGCTTCAACATTCCCACCCTGTCGGTGGATTTTCAGATCGCCTCCTCGTACGCAGCGGCGAGAGGATCATCCCGGTGCGAGTGGTGGAGATTGAATGGATCGAGGCAGCAGATGATTACGCCATGCTGCACACCAGCAACATCAAGCATCTCTGCAACCTCGGCCTCGGCGAGATCGAGAAGCGGCTGAATCCGCAGCAATTCATGCGCGTACACCGCTCGGCGATTATCAACATCTCCCGCATTCGGCATCTCGAAAAAGACGGCGAAGGCGGTATGATCGCCACGATGGCAAGCGGCGAGGAAGTGAAAGTGAGCCGCAGATATGCCGCGGTGCTGCGGGAGTTGGTGGTGTGACAACACGGACTATATGGACGGGCGCGGACGATGAGTTGCTCGAAGAAATCAAACAAACCCTGGAGGAAAATAAAATGTCCATATTAACCACTGCCGAACGCGTTGGCATGAAAAAAGGGATAGAGCAAGGGAGAGAAGAAGGCCTTAAGCAATTTCCGACATCCTGGAGATCAAATTTGGCGTGGTCGGAAGAGAGTTGCTCGATCATATCGAGCAGGTCACCGATATCGAAACGCTTCAGAAGATTCGCGCCGGCTTGAAGCAGGCAAAATCCGTGGCGGAAGCCGAGATGTTGATCCGCGCGCACGCCAATGTTTAACATGAGGCTTTTCCCCAAAAAACAAACGCCGCTGCCTTTCTCATGAGCCTTTGAGAGAAGCAGTGGCGTTTCTGTTTGTAAAACTTAAGACGTAATGCGTAAACCATTCGGCGTTACGTTTTAAGCATTACGTTTTATTTCCATTTAGGCCACTTGACCACGGACTTTGGACTTTCGACCTCGGACTCTATTTCAACAACGTCATCCGTTTTGTCTCACTAAAAATGACTTCGCCATTTCGCCCTTGCACCACAATCCGGTACAAATAAACTCCCGCTGCAACAGCGCTACCGGACTGATTCTGTCCATTCCAGTGCAACTGATGGCGGCCTGCGGACATTTCCCCATTAACCAAAGTCTGCACGAGCTGGCCGGTCTCCGCAAAAATCTTCACTGTAACTTTTCCCGCCTCGGGCAAGGCAAAGTTAATCATCGTAATCGGATATCCCACCATGCGGGACCTCCCTGCAGCCGAGAACGGGTTCGGATAATTCTGCGTCAGCTCATAACTGGTTACTGATAATGGATTACTGTCCACGACTTCGTTCGTCGGCGAACTCTTCACAAAGAGCACCAAGCCATCGTGATCGGACGCGCGCAACGCCGTCGTCCCATCCGTTTCAAAAATTTCGGCGGCGTCGGAATTGGCGCGGGCGTATTGAATGCCTGTCACCGACGATTGGAATGCTTGCGAAATCAAAATGTGATCGAGTACCTGAGCACTACCTGCAAAGACAAAAGAGTATTGCTCATTCACCGGCAACGAGAGCACGGCGTTGGCCAAATCCGGATTCACATGATCCGTGCCGGGAATGAGCGCCTCGCTGGCCGATGCCGGCGTGCCCATGATTTGACCGAGAACGTGCACGTAGCCATCGGTGAATTGAAACGCGTTGAAATCACCCGCGACGGCGAGTTTGATATTCGGATTGCCGATCTGTAGGTTCTGCACCATGTGAGAAACCGAAACCGCTTGCTCGTGGCGCTTCTGGCGCACGCGTGGCCCATCATTCGGATCGTCAATGCCATTCAGCGAGCGCAAATGAACGGCGAGCACGGAAACAGCGCTGCTATCCGCGAGCTTGGCATGCAACAACAACGGCGGCCGATCATGCAGCGGCGTGTTGTTAGGCGTGAAAACTTCCGTCGCGCCCAATTGCATCACCGCATTGACCGTCACCCCGCGGCGCAACAGGAAACCGGCGTCGATGCCTGAAACATCGTTGCCCTCGATGAGATAGGGCGTGTAAGTCAACAAGGCGTCGTCAGTATTGATCTTATTCGCCAAATCCTGCAACACTTTGAGCTTTTCCGCTTCTTGCACCGCCAGAATATCCGGCGCGCCGAGCAGCGTGCGAATGTAGAGCGAAAGCTTATTTAATTTATCAGCATACGCTTGTGGTGTTCGCACCGGCTCGTTGATGCCGGGATCATCAATATCATCATAGAGCAGGTGTAAGTTGAGGGTGGCAATAGTAGATTCACCCGTATTGCGTGCGCGCACGGCGCGTGGCAATGCCGCCGCATTGACAGCGTAAGAAGTCGGCCACAATTCGTAACCGCCAAATTCAAATCCCAACACCCCGGTCGCGGAAAAAGTCGAACCCGCCGGGATCGCCATATTCGGTTGACCGAGCCGATCGGGATCAAATTCAAAAATTTCCGGATTACGATCCCACACTGGCAGGCTGGGGAGGCCGGGATACTCGACGCCCGGTTCACGGAACGGGCGATTCGGCCCGGCGACGATCAAAACTTCCGCAATGGGATCAGAGCCAAAAGTCTGATTAGACGCGGCCACCACGCCGTTCGCAATCTGCACCAGCATGCCTTCGAAGCGCTCGTATGCGGTCGCGGCTTGCGGCTGATTCGGCGATGGCGTGAGATCATCAAATTGAATCGCCGGCGGCAGCGGGTTGCCGGATGAAATCTTCGTCACCGTGGGATTATTGCCAAATTCGGTGAAGTTGAAAAACTCAACCACATCGCCGGTGACGTTGACCAAATCGCCGGCACTCACCGCCGGCGTCGAGCCGGTGAAAACGAAAATGCCGTCTGAAGTTTGGGCGCCATTATCGCTGCGCGCCGCCGGCGTTTGCATAAAAAATCCATTCGAGCCAACCACGGTCACCACATTGTTTTCCGTCGTAATGTTTTGATTGGCAAACGGACTCACCAAACCGCTGCCTTGAATCTCAAAAATTTCTTTCGTGATATTTGACGGCTGGCAACCAGGGAATTGCGCGCCGCCAACTCTTATGCCAGGTGAGTACAAGCGACCGCCGGCGCCCGTCGCGTTCGTGTGTTGCACAAGTAGCGTGGGACCGGTGATATCCGGATCGCGCGTGAGGGATTGATCATTGCCGCCCTCCGGGCCGTAGGTGTACATGGTGATAACGATTGAACCATTTTTCAATGTGATGGTGTCACCCGCATTATTCAAGCTGAGCTGATTTGTGCTTGCCGTTTGTACGGTTGTATTGCCAAACGAACCCATGGGCGTGCCGCCGCCAAAAACGACGATACCGCATTGATTCGTCACTGTCGTTCCCGCCGGAAACGTGTGACGCACCTGAGTAGCATCCGACAAAGTCCATCCGGAAATATCGAGCGCAGCGCCGGAAACGTTGACAAGCTCGATAAATTCATCCTGTGCCGTATTGATTGTGCTGTCGCCATTGGCATCGCCGGCGGTTGAACTCGGATCGGCTAAGATTTCATTGATAATCAGTGATGGCGTGGTGAAACTAAAAGTATAATCCGTGGCCATATTATCCGGCGGATCACTCGCGTCCTGGTCGGTCACATTGGACGCGAAAATATTAACCGTTACTGTTTCATTGGTGACGAAATCGACATCCGGATCGAGCGTGAAATTCGTTGGGCCGCCACTTACCGTGGCGGTATGCGCGCCGCTCACCGAGCCGTTAATACTAAACCAGCTTCCGCTCACATTCACCGGCTCGCTGAAGGTGATGGTGAGGTTGGTGTTGGCATCGACGCCGCTGGCGCCGTTACCGGGCGTCGTGCTCGTAATCTCGGGCGCTACATCCCCGGCTATCGTGGTAAAACTAAAATTGAAATTCGCCGCCATCGTATCCGGCGGATCATCGGCATCTTGATCCGCGATGTTCGCCGCGAAAACCGTGACACTAACGTTTTCATTATTGGCGAAATCGATGTCGGGATCGAGTGTAAATGTGGTCGGTCCGCCACTGACCGTGGTCGTATGCGAGCCGCTGCTATTGCCGGAAATTCTGAACCAAGTGCCGGAAGCATTCACTGCTTCGCTGAAGGTGATCGTAATATTGGTATTGACCGCGACATTGGTGGCGTTATTATTTGGCGTCGTAGTGGTAACGGAAGGCGCTGTATCGCCGCTAACAAAATTCTGGCCGGTATTGCACGCGCCAAATGTGCTTGCAGCCGGCGCATTCCAGGTAAAATTTTCATAAAATTGGCCGGTACCGCTGAGCTGCAAAGACTGCCCGGGCGGTTCGGTACCCGCTTCAGCGACGCCAATATCGGTGCTTACCATACCATTGGCAGGTCCAGCCGTAGCAGTAAATGATCCCTCATAACTGAGAAACTGGATAACCGCGTTTGAGGGATTAACCAGGGCAATGCCATCCGGCGCACCATTCTGAATTCCATTAGCCGGATAATTCAGCATCACCACGCCGAAACCGTTGCAAAGGTTTGGGATCGTCCCGTTGAGCGCGTCCGTATCATAAACCGCGCCGTTTGAACCGTTATAGAGAACGATGCTCCAGCCGGTCAAATCCGTGCCGGCGGGACCGGCTATTTCAATCGCCTCGTTCGCATCCGCGCCGGTGTTGTCGTAATGAATCTCATTAATGAAAACCGGAGTTTGCGCCAAGGCCGCGCGCAGGGAAAGCAACAACGAAAACGAAGCTAAAGCGAATAATCCGACGGCACGCGTTTTGGGCATGAAACGATCGCGTCCACGCACATGCAACATTTGCGAAAAAAGCATGGCCTTGCCTCCTTAATTTATAGTTCATTTACAGCTAAGAAAAAAATGTCCCGAGTTCCCTGCTTTTTGTTAATGAGAATCAGGACTGTCGTGGCAGAAAATTTTACTGAGAAGAAAAAATTGGGGGAAGTCCGGTTATTCAATATAGCACAAAAATTGAAGAAAGCAAGATTTGTTTCTCAAAAAACAAACGCCACTGCTTTTCTCACGAGCATTTGAGAGAAGCAGTGGCGTTTCATTTTATAAAACGTAAATCACGCGTTTACGTTTTACGCCCTAAATTTGAACTTATTTCATCAACACGTGCCGGCGCTGTGCAAAGCTCCGCGGTCATTTCCAGTCGTTGGAATCCGTCAAGAGCGGGCGGCCGTTCAAATCTTGCAACGGCCGGCGGTTACCGTGAGGAAATTCCTTGCCGGAAAAAAGCTTTTCAAACTCGCGAATCTGCTGGCGTGACATCGTGATCGGCTTGACGAACACGTTCCAACTGACGCCTTCGGAACAGGGCGGGGTCGTCAGCGAGCCGCTATAGCGCACGGTCACGCGCTTTTCCGGAAGCAGTTTTCTCAAATTAAAATCGTGCACCGCTCTCAGCTCGCCTGCATGTTCGGGCAAATCGTCAAAAATCTCTTCAAGCTCGTCGTGCTCACGGCCGGTGACAATGAACACGCCGGCAACCGCCAAACTGCCGTCGCTGGCTCGGTGCACCAAGTGCATCTCCATCGGCAGTAGGCGCCCGTCGATCGCGTGCTCGCTTTGATGGTGCCAGTGAAATTGCACGAGGCCATAGGACTTTTCGCCAATCGCGAGCGCACCCTCGCCGGCTGGAACTTTGGCTTCAATCGTATGGCCGTTGTGCTCCACATCCAGCTCGGTGTGCTTGGCATAGTCGAATTGCAGCTTCGGCAGTTTGGCCTGCTTCACTTTTTTTGATTTGATATCGACCGGCGTCTGGCTCGCTCCCGCGCGATCTTCGCAGCACAGCGCGAAAGCCGGATCCAAAACGCACCACTGCTTCGGACCATTTTCCTTTGCATAACCCCATTCCGTACTCAGGGCTTGGGGAGACGACCCCTGCAAGGCCAGCGCATTCAGCTCGGATTCGACCGAGGAGCCGGCGCCGGTCGGCTCCGTATTCTCGCAGCCAAAGAAAAAAAGGGCCGC